>JAGQXH010000065.1 GCA_020436695.1 Lewinella sp.
TAATCGCAAATTACCAAACTCCCATCAGCTTTTAGGTATAATATTATGAAAGAGGATTATTTTTCATTTAGACGCATGATCATTGTTTCGGCGTTTTTATTATCAGGGTTCAGCTCCAGTGACTTTTGGTAACTCTCTATCGCCATTTCATTGTTTTTCAGATCAGCGTAGGCCTCGCCGAGGCTGTCAAAAGCATTGAAAGAGGCAGGGTACAGCTCAGTATTGAGTTTGAAAAAATGCAGTGCTTCCTGTTGCTCTTGTTCATTATTGCTGCGAAGCAACCAATACCCGATCCGGTTTACCAGTTCTTCCGGTGGCGGGAAATCAAAAGCAAGCCGTTGGGCAATGGTCTGAAAATGCCGCTTCAAATCGTTTGCTGTGGTAGCCTCCCTGTAATTAAAACCGTAGCCGGAAAAAATAGCCGATAAGCCATGATATACAGCTATCAGGGGAACTGAACTGTGGTTCTCTTCTTCGAAATAATCCAGTTTGGCATTAAATTCCTCCGGACATTTACTGTGTAGAGCTTCAAACAGCCTGATGTGCCGGTCGCGATTCCTGAAATTCCTTTTGCCACCATTGGCCGTGGCGATATACAGGTAGCGGTTGAACGACTGATCAGTAACTTTTTCCAGTTTTCCATCCATTTTCTCGGCATCCCAGGTGCCGAAGCTCGGATCGACAGCTATAAAGGCGTTAAAAAGGGTTTGCTCTTTGAGGTAGGCGTGCGTGGCGAGCAGCCCACCGAGCGAATGACCCATTAATATCCGGTAGGGCAAGGTGCGGTAGTTTTGATCCAGTTCCGGAAATAATTCATCTTCTAAAAAACTTAAAAATCGATCCCCGCCGCCGGTATCATTCTTACGCACCGTAATGACCTTGTCGGGCGTGAAATCCCTTTCGCGGTTGACATTGCGAATGGCCACTACGATCATTTCAGGTATCTGCCGGTTCCCGTTATAGCCGGCACTCATGGCTTCTACCATGCCGGAGACCGGTCTGAAATGGGTTGGCCCATCCAATACAACCATTACTGGATATCGTTTATACCGCTGAAATTCATTGTCGTAACTAACTGGAAGACTGACCCAGTATTCACGTTCCTCATCCAGCACACTGGAATGAATGGTGTATTTCTTTCCTATGGTGATATCTTCTCCGTCCTGGGCGTAATTGGTTTGAATGGCTATGGTAAAGAAGAGTAAAAATAAAGTGAAAGACAATCGCATTCTCTAAGAATTATTATGAGTTTAAGGAACCGGTGTAATTACCGACAATCAATGGTGGCCAACACTTAATCTCTGATCATAGATCACCACCTGCCAGATGTGTTATTCCCTTAATGCTTTGGAGATGCACATAATGCAAATTTGGGTGTGCGTCCGTGCGATTATCTGTGATCTTGGAAAACACTACGCCGGGAAGGATGAATGAAAGTCTAATGGCGTAGTTTCTTTTTTTTATCATTCGGCAATAGCAACCCAATCAGGCGCCTGATCCATTTCCTGCCGGAGTATAAAATTCAATTGCGCTACATGGTGCTGGACGTGGCGGAAATTATAAAATAAAATGTCCAGGACCGTATAGTTAACGACTATAGATAGATGGGCAAAGATCATGCATATCGATCTCCTCTTCCCTTATCCACCTCCCTGATAGTTGTTCTTCGCTGCTGTGGATGATCAGCGTTTTACATTTCTCCCGGATCTGAGCTAAAGCAGTGATCATTCAAATTCCAGTTTAGGGTTGCCTACTCTGTCGGTGAGTACTACTACGCCCATTTTCTCAAGTTCTTCGATCTGAATATAAGGCACCGGATTGCCGATCAGGTTGACAAACTCCAGAAAATCTAACTCGAACAAAGGTGAAATATCATCGATCTGATTGCCGGAGATGTCCAGTGTTTTCAGTTTTACCAGACTACTGAGGGTATCGATGTAGCCGATCTGATTGTTGGCCAGATAGAGTTCTTCAAGATTTTCCAGCCCCCATAGACTTTCAATATCCGAAAGATCATTATTGGAAACGTCGAGGTTTTTAACGTGAATGCAGTATTCAACGCCATCCAGAGATTCCAGACCGCTGTAAGCCATTTCAAATTCTTCATAATCCTCCAGATAATAGGTCGGAAATTCAATGTCAACAGTTCCGTATTGCCGGATCTTGATCAGATTGAAGAAGGACTTTTCAAAATCAGAGGTCTCAAAAACAGCTTCCCCATCCATTTCCTCCTCATAATCCGAGAAGCTATATCCATCCGCAGTGGGCGTATCCCAGCCGTATTCCGGAGCGTAATCCACATCCTCGTCGATGGCTACTACCGTGATGTGGTCGATATCCTCCAACTGGAAGATATGCGCGTACTTGTTTAAGTTTTGTAGATCATTTTGCTCATACAGTTGCAGGAGGGTCTTCCGGATCTGGTCCCCTTTGTCGGGGTGGTACAACACGACCAGTTTGGTGAAGCACTTGGAAGCCTTTTCTTCATCGATCGGCACATATTTGGAAACCTTATTGGCCAGTTCTCTGATCTTACCATAATTTTTGTTCTTGTACAGCGCGATCAGTTTTCCGGTGATCAGATTAAGATGCTCGGTGGAATAGGCTTGGAGTAAAGTGTCGTACAACGCCTTGATGTCCATGTTTTCTAAGGTGTTTTGGTTTTGTTTACACTGATCACACTTACCGTTCTGGTAGGGCTTTGCGCCATCCTTCGGCCAGTTGTGTTGACAATCTTTTGGCAAGCTCAATATAATTTTCCTTATCCGCAAGATTAATTTTCTCGTACGGATCATTTTTACGGTCGTATAATTCCGCACTTACAAACGCTCCCCGGGTACCGGTGGTATGATCCCAGGTGTACCACTCGATATAATGGTGATCGGCGGTATTAATGGAGTAGCCCATATAGCGGCCACCATCGGCTGCTACGGCCGGACGCCGGTGGAACTGGCTGAAAGCAGCTTTTTTCCAGGGCAGATCCGGATACTCTAAAAGAGGGACAAAACTGGTGCCCTGCATATAATCCGGTATGTCAACGCTCGCCAGTTCGCACAGGGAAGGGAACATATCCACCAGTTCGGTCAGGGCATAAGTCTGTACTCCTTTTTTCTTCTGGCCTGGATAGCGGATGATCATCGGCACCTGTAGGTCGATGTTGTAGTTGGTCATTTTACCCCAACTATTATGGTCCCCCAATTTCCACCCGTGATCCCCCCAAATGATGATGATCGTATTTTCATAAATCCCCAGCTCCTTCATATGCTGGAACAGATCGCCCAGCAAAGCGTCAACATAACTCACACTGGCGTAATAACCGTGTTTCAGGATACGGGTCGTATCCTCATTCATCCGAAATTCGGAAGTAGGATGACCAATGTGACCAAAACCATCGTAATGCCGCAACTCGTACATGGAGTTCATGCTGAATATGGGCGCGCCTTCCGGGACATTCGGATTCGGTGCCAGGGGAATTTTTTGCGGATCGTAAAGATCCCAGTATTTCTTGGGAGCAGTAAAAGGCAGGTGCGGGCGAAAATAACCGAGCCCGAAGAAAAAAGGTTGGTCCATGCCCGCCAGCCGGTTGAGTGTTTGCTTGGCGAGTTCCGTTTGGGCGCCATCGAAGTACATTGTGTCGTGCACATCGGCAGCTTCCCAGGCCGGCCCCGTATTCCAGCCATCTGCGTACCGGACCGGTCGCAACTTTAATAAGGAATCCCGCTTAATTTCCTGCGATCTGTTGACTTCCTCGCTAATGTAGAAAGTTTCCCCGTCCCGGCCCAGCCATTCCGGTCGCAGGTAGCGGGCCGGTCGTAGGTCCGGTTCGTCCCAGGAGATGGAATCAGGCATGTAGTTGTGAAAGATCTTGCCAATGTTGACGGTATGATAGCCGAACCGGGAAAAGTATTGCGGCATGGTCACTGTCTCCGGATTGATCACCCGGAATTGATCTCCGAGGTGCCACACCCGGGTAGAATCGGGTCGGATACCCGTCATCAGGCTCGCCCGCGAAGGCGCACATACGGCTGCCTGACAAAAGGTTTGCCGGAAGGTCACGCCCTCGGCCGCAAGCTGATCGATATGAGGCGTGATGGCGATGGTGTCACCGTAAGCGCCGAGGGTAGGGCGAAGGTCGTCGATGGAAATGAATAGGATGTTGGGGCGTTTACCTTCTTCCACATGGCTGCAAGCCGATGTTAGCCAACAAAGCGGGAAAAGAAGCCACAACCGGTGAAGGTATCTTTTCATAAATGCAGGGAGATGAATATGACGGGTGAAAATAAGAATAAATCGGATGAAAGGGATGTCGTAGAGTAAGATATTGAGATTGGAATAGAAGTCTAACCGCCCTGATTTATAGCAGGTTTACTTGTCGAAGTCGACGTTTTTAAGCTTATCTGTGGGTAAGATCAAGGTAAGAACTGTCCGTGACGGATTCATCAATATACGGCAAATTTGTATGCATAAGCATTGAAGGAAAAGTATTCATTCACTAAAAAAGTAAAACAAGTCATGAAAACTGTTACCGCGATCTTTCTGTGTATATTTATCCATGCCGGTGCTCCCGACTCACCTTTATCTAAAGTTGCTGCGCCGTCGGAGTCCTCCTTTTCCGCCAAAACTTCCGAAGAAGAAATGTGTAAGCTCTCCATTACCGGCTACGGCAATTACGGAGAATTGGGGCGGGTCAAAGTGACGGTAAGTGCAGAAGCGGCTACCTGTGAAGAAGCAGGTCATCAGCTGCGGGCCGAAGTCATCAAACGGGAGATCCGGTTGTATGAGTAATTGAGCTTGTACTACAAAACTGCTGGGGGGATGGTATTTTGAGTGACAGGACATTCTAAATTCACATGAAAAAGCTCCTTTGGCTTATTATCCTCTCCATTGAAGGCCAATAATAAATGGCAGTTATTGTTAATCAAATAGAAGGAGTCATGCAATTTCACCTATTCATCTTTTGCGTTTTCCTGGTCACGAGTCTGCAGGCACAATCAGCCATAGAGGTATGGTATACATCGCCGGTGCAAAAGGCAGACGGAGAATTTGCCGGATCTTCAACACGCTACCGGCTGCAATGCGATCCGCACTACTCCCTATTTGTCAGCCAACATTCGGGAAGTAGTATGGATTACGATGAGGAAACACAACAATTTGCCATGGATTTTGGTGGAGGTGCCAACTGGCTGTATAAAGATAATGTCCGGCAGTTGCTTACCAACTACGTGACTTCATTCCAGGAACGACACTTCATTATCGAAGACGGGCTCCATCCTATACAATGGAAAATATTGCCGGATAAAAAATTGATCGGTGAGATTACGGTCCAGAAAGCCCGGGGCGAGTTTCGGGGGCGCACCTACAGCGCCTGGTTTGCCCGCTCCATTCCCCTCAGCAACGGCCCCTGGAAATTAGGAGGCCTGCCAGGCCTGATCCTGGAGGCTTATGATGACGATAAACTGGTGGTCTTCCTGTTCCATTCCATTCGGCCCCTCCAGCAAAAAAGTATCGCAATGCCGGAAAGCCGGGAGGCGAAAATAACGCTGCCGGCGTTCCAGAAACTATTCGAGGATGAGGTGAATCAGTATTTTGATTTTCTCAATGCCCGTTTGCGGAAAGAAGGGTCGAATGTGACTTATACGACCGGTGATTTTGAACTGTGGGAGTATCCGGAATAAATACAACCTTTATAAATTTCAAATTTTGCGATCATGACCAGTACGCATATTTTTCCTCTTAAAACGTTGATGGCTATTATCGTCTGCTTTTCAGCCTCTGGCCTGCAGGCACAGACCACAGTAGAAGTAAGCTACTACAAACCGCTGGAAGCTGCCGGAGGTGGACTTGCTTCAGAAAATGTAGCTTACATGCTGCGTTGCGACTCCCGGCATTCACTGTTTGTATTTGTTGCCGCAGATGCCGTCCTGAGCGTTGACGAGCTGGCCTGGGATAAATACGATATGAACGTATGGCTGGGGGAAGAGGAACACTGGCTCTATAAAGATCTCACCGGACGATCGCTGACCGAATTTGTAACCACTATCCAGGAGAACAGGTATTTGGTGGAAGATACGGTACATCCTATGACCTGGGAAATTCTCAGCGAAACCAAATATATAGCAGGTATGTTGGTGAAAAAAGCCCGATGTGAGCATCGGGGAAGGGCTTATACTGCCTGGTTTGCCCCCGGCATTCCCCTCAGCAATGGTCCCTGGAAATTGGGAGGATTACCAGGCCTGATCCTGGAGGCTTATGATGATGAAAAAGAGGTGGTTTTTCTCTTCAAATCCATCAGGCAGATGAACGGGCCGGCTATTGTGAAACCCGATTCCCGGGCGAGATCGGTGACGATGAGGACTTATTTGGAGGAGAGTGAAAAGGAGATGAGACAATATATGGAGTTTATGGAAGCCCGCATGAAGGCTGCCGGAGCCGATGTGGATGTCGAATTTGATACCAAATATACTTTCTGGGAATATATTAAATAAACGCAAGTTGTCAGTCGCCAGTCAATAGTCGTCATTAACAGTGATAAGTGCTAAAATGTAGTGCAGCAAGGCGAAATGACTGGGATTGAAGCGCTCATTTACTGCAAGCCGGATCAAGTCAGTTCATTTTATCCCCAACATGATCGACTTACGACTGGCGACTGACAACTTGGATTAAATAAGTTGCTATGCGCTGCGCTGCTTTCTGTAGTAAAATAAGTCTTTCCTTTTTTCTTTTGCTTGGTTTTTCAAGGCTTGCGGCACAGGAAATATCCGGTACAGTCCGCAACAGCGATGGGCAAGGGATCGAATTTGCGAACATTGTGCTTCTGACCGTGGACGGGGAGGAGATCATACAATACACCCTTACTGACCAGACCGGTCACTATGTACTCAAAGTAAACAACCGGCACGGAATACTGGTGGCTTCTTCTCTGGGGTATCAGGCGGATACCATCAGGATTGAGCCGGAAAAACAGCAGATCGATTTTCAGTTAAAGGAAACCATCTTTAAGCTCCAGTCGGTAGAAGTATCCGATACAAGGATACCCTACAAAGTGGAAGGGGATACGGTTACCTATCAATCGGAATTCTTTACCGACGGCACCGAACAAGTGATCGAGGACCTGGTTAAAAAACTGCCTGGGGCTTCGGTCGGTGACGATGGTACGATCTTCTATAAAGGTAAACAGGTCGACAAAGTGCTGCTGGAGAATGACGAACTCTTCGGTAGCAAATATACGGTCGGTACACGGAGCTTGCGGGCTGATGTGGTGGACGAGATCCAGTTTATCGATCACTATATGGAGAATGCCCTGTTGAAGGATGTGTCTCAATCCGATCAGTTGGCCATGAACATCACCATCAAGGAAGAGCGGAAAAAATTGCTGTTTGGCAACGCTGATCTGGGGGGAGGAATTCCCGGCCGCTACGAAGGGGATCTTAATACTTATAGCCTTTACAAAAAGCATAAAGGGGTACTCATCGGGAATGCCGAAAATACGTCCAACTCTGCCCTGGATATGTATTCGCTCTTCGGTGACGGGATCAGTTTTGAAGATCCCTACGAGTACAGCCGGCCCGCTCGTTATTATGTCCATCTCCCGGGCTATATGCCTTTTGAGTTGAAACGGTCGGAAGTGAAGAACGGCCGGGTCCACCAGGGGGCTGCCAATGTGGTACTCCATCCGAATGATAGGCTTAAGATAAAGAGCTACGGCCTGGGATTCAATGATCAATGGGAATTACATTCCGGTTCTTTTTTCCGGGATCTTAATCTGGGCAATCTCTACGAATATGCAGACCGGTCGTTGTACCGTGAGCACATGCATGGGTTTGAAGTAAATTCCGAAGCCTTATGGCAGGTCTCGGATCATTCCAATATCAAATATACCTTCAATACCAGCCGGGATCAATTGACCGGAACGGCCCGGACGATCGTCAGTAAACCCGAGCAGGAGGTCATTCCCCAGGAACTGACCAACCGGAGCAGACGATACGCCCACCGTTTGAACTGGGTAGGCCAACTGGATGGAAAACAGGTGTTGGTCGTTGACGGTGCTTACTTCACAGATACCAGAAGCCAGGATTTTAATTTTGCTTACCAGCCGGATACTATATATGGCCTACAACACCTGGCGCAGATCAACCAGCATCGGGTGAGAGACGTCGATCTCCAGGCGAAGTTACTCGGCAAGGAAGGCTCGCTGAAATACTCGCTGGGCCTAAAATATCGCTTGCAAACTGATGGCCTGATGATTGGGACAACACCGGCTGAATGGCTCAAAGACCGGCTGTCTTTTGCCGAAGAGTTGCAAGATAAATACCGGCAGTACTTTTGGGCCATGACTGGTTCAATCTCTGGACAAATCGGGATCGCCCGATTGTTCTCAAAAATAGAAATTGGCTACCGGCGGGCCTTACTGGAACGGACGACAAGGCTGATACATACGAACCGCAGCCTGTATCCGAATTTCCGCGTCGGCCTGGACCTGACGTTGAGTAAAAAATCGAGTGTACTGATCAGCGGAGCCGTTATTTCGCAGTTCCCGGAAATACCGCAGCTTGTTTCCGGTCCGATGTGGTCTTCGTACCGCTCCATTATCAATGGAACAGACCGCATTGATCCATTCTACTCCTATTCGGCCATGATGGCTTTCAGGCACAGCAACAACGCCAGGTTGCTGGAGGTTTCGATCAACAGCCTCCTCGTCGGTAATGCCCGGGCTTATGCGGATCAATATTTCTACGAAGACGTATTCGCCATTCGGGCAAAACAACTGGTGGACGGCGGATATCATTGGGACACGAACATTGAGCTGGATAAGTATTTTCCGGTCTTATCGGCCAATGTAGGACTGAATCTGAGCAGTATGAAGAGTTTATCCTACCTACTGTCTTCGGATGCCACGCCCAATCGGGTGCAATTAAATACAAGAAGTGTGGAACTAAGCTATACCACAGTTTTTCACGGACCGCTTAACGTCGGGATTACCGGCAGCAGCACTACAAGTGGTTATGAAAGAATTTCCGGTGCGTCCTCTCTGCGAAGCCGAAACCACCGTCTGGGGCTGGCGTATTTCCTGACTTTCAAACCGGTAAAGCACTTGTTTCTCAAGCTGGATACCCGGCAGATCTTTACCAGAAATCAGGGGCGGCAGGCCGGTACGCTCTACCTGGGAGGGATGCGGTCAGAATATCAGATATCCTCCGTCGTTCGAGTGGGCTGTACTGTTCATAATCTCTGGAATACCCGACGCTTCAATCTCGAACAACTTGGTGGAGAGTCTTATGGTTTCCAGGAATGGCAGCTGAATCCCAGAATGATCCTGCTGAATGTCGGATGCAGATTTTAGATGAGCAGAGCTGGTTAGGATGCTGTATCGAATTATCGCTTTTTGAAAAGACCCTATAAGAATAGTACCTCGAATCTGAAAAAACGCGCTTATGACACAGTTCGATTTCAACGAAAAATATCGGCAAAGGACCCTTCGTTTGTCCAGCCGTGTTATAGACTGGTACGGTCGTCTCGATCAGCCTTCCGAAGCGATGGAGATCATGAGTCGACAGCTCATCCGTAGTGTTACGTCTACCGCATCCGGTTTCCGGGCAGCCTGCCGGAGCCGGACTCCGCCGGAAAGAAGCGAAAAATTATCCACGGTGGTAGAATCTAGCGATCAAACACTTTTTTGGCTGGAATTGCTAAAAAATGCGGAACTGATCGATCAGGCGACTTTCGATTCCATGTACGAAGAGGCCTTGGCCATACTCAAGGTAATGGCTACGCACCGGAAGAATATGATGAATTTGTAAATATTTGTTTTCACTCCTCACTCCTCATATCTCATTTCTCACTCCCCGTTTGCATCTATTTAATATTCCATAACCATTTAAATTGTTTTATGATGAAAATCAAGTTGTTCTCTCTGTTGTTGGCATTTGCTATGAGCACCGTTATGTTTGCCGGTAATACTCCTGCTGTTCCTACTCCCGCTACCGATGTGGCCGACATTTACATTACTGTAAGTATTGACCAGGTCGATTTCGACGAATCAGCCCTGACGGGCCTTTTCACTGATCTGGAGCAGCTTTCCGATGAAAATCTCACCTGCGAAGTTACTTTCAAGGTGAAGGTGGGCTATGGAGGCTCCGGTGTCGAAGCGAGTGTGACCGTCAAAGGAGATTGTGACGAAGTGGTAGCTGAGGCAAAAAAACGAATCGATGAGATCAAGGAAATGGTAAACAAAAGATAGTGATCCATTCCTGTCATTGTCAGGCAACTCCAAAGCGGGTTGCCTTTCTTAATTGATCACCCTGGTAGCAATTGACCTGTGGCAGATCAGATAGCTTTTCACCTCAGGTTCGACGATTTACCAAACAGCTTGTAATTGAGCTGTTGTTGATTGACCGTGGAGGTTGGTATGATCTAGTTGGTAAACTGACCACTGCATTTAATTATTTTTTTGTTTTTTTGTCTTTGCCACAGCATTAGAGCCTCCTTAAAACATCATTGTCCTTTGGATTGAAGCATTTGTAGTTCATTACCTACATCCCAGCTCCCTTATACCTGGAATGTCAATACATAATCACCATAAATAGCTGTTTGATAATGAGATCAATCCAAATCTTAACCTTATTACTGTGCCTTCTGCTCAGCGCTCCGATCATCTCAAGTGCCCAGGATGAAAAACCGAAGAGTTCCGAATCCGACGAGAAGGACAATCAAAAGAAAAAGAGCGGTTTTAAGAATTACGATGAACTGCTGGAAGACGCCACTCACGATGAAGGGCTGTTCACCATTCACCTGAAAGACGAGAAGCTGTACTACGAGATCCCCAATGAGTTGATGGGAAAAGAAATGCTCCTAGTCAGCCGGATCGCCCAGTTGCCGCCGTTGAGCCCGTATGTAAATGCCGGCTCCAAGACCAACGAGCAGGTGGTACGTTGGGAAAGAAAAGGGAAAAAAGTGCTGCTGCGTACCGTTTCCTACAATGCCGTGGCCGATCAGGAATTGCCAATCTATCAGTCGGTGCGTCACAATAACTTTGAGCCTATTGTGGCGGCCTTTAAGATCGAGGCGATCAAGCCCGATTCCACAGCGATAGTTGCCGATGTGACCTCCCTGTTTACTTCCGATATTCCGGCGATCAGCGGACTGAGTGACGGATCGCGTAAATCCTATAAGGTGAGCCGACTGGATGCCGACCGGACCTTTATTGATACGGCACGGAGTTATCCCATCAATATCGAAGTACGGCATACAATGACCTTCAATGCTACCGATCCGCCCAGCAATAGTCGAACCGGTACCATCAGCATGCAAATGGCCCAGTCGATGATCATGCTGCCGGAAGATCCGATGATGCCGAGATTGGCTGATCCGCGGGTGGGCTGGTTTTCGGTCAGTCAGATCGACTACAGTACGAATGCATTGAAGTCTGAAGAAAAGGAATACATCCGTCGCTGGCGGCTGGAGCCGAAAGATCCGGCTGCCTACGCGCGCGGTGAATTGGTAGAACCGGTAAAACCTATCGTTTACTACCTCGATCCGGCTACTCCGGAACGCTGGCGCCCCTACTTCAAACGGGGGATCGAACAATGGAACAAAGCCTTTGAAGTAGCCGGATTCAAGAATGCGATCATTGCCAAAGACCCACCTAGTCCGGAAGAAGATCCTGAATTTGACCCGGAAGATGCTCGTTATTCTGTAGTGCGCTACGTGGCCAGCACTACGCGTAATGCGATCGGGCCCAGCGTATCCGACCCGCGTACCGGAGAGATCCTCGAGAGTGATATCATCTGGTACCACAATCACCTGCGTTCTTACCGCAATCGGTATATGTTAGAGACCGGTGCGGCCAATCCGAATGCGCGCACCCTCGAAACGCCCGAAGAAGAGATCGGCGAAATGATGACCATGGTGATCACGCACGAGGTAGGCCATGCCCTGGGGCTTCCGCACAACATGAAGGCCAGTTCCGCTTATCCGGTTGATTCACTGCGTTCGGGACCTTTTACCCAGCAATTCGGGATCGCCGCCACCATTATGGACTATGCTCGTTACAATTACGTCGCCCAGCCCGGTGACAAGAACATTCGCTTTGTGCGCCAGCTGGGGCCTTATGACGATTACGCTATCAACTGGGGCTATCGGTACCTGCCCGGAGTAAAAACGCCTCAGCAGGAGCAGCCTTCCCTGAATAAATGGATCATGGAACACGAAGGCGACCCGGTCTACATGTTCGGTGACGGAAGGGGAGGCATCGATCCGAATTCCCAGACGGAATGCGTAGGTGATGACGCGGTCATGGCCAGTAGTTACGGTATGGCTAACCTGAAGCAGGTATTGCCTCATCTGATCGAATGGACAAGTACCGATGGAAAACCCTACAATGATCTGGAGGAACTGTACGGCGAATTTCTCGGTGTCTGGAATCGCTACGTAGGGCATGTAGTCACCAATATCGGAGGAGTATATGAAACCAGAAAAGTGAATGGCCAGCAGGGCCTGGTATACGAACCGGTTCCGGCGGCGAAACAGAAGGAAGCGTTACAATGGATGCTCAATAATGTCTTCTCCGGTGCGGAATGGGTGCTCGATCCAGAGATCCTGCAGCGCATCAGTCATAGTGGTTCGGTTGACCGGCTTCGTCAGCTCCAGGCACGCCAGCTAGATGACATTCTGGATATGGGGCGTCTGGCGCGTATCATCGAAGCGGAGACTTTCAACAGCTCGGGAGGGTATTCTCTGCTCGGCATGATCACTGATCTGCAACGTGGTCTCTGGTCGGAGCTTTATCAGAAAAAAGCGACCAACATCTATCGCCGCAATCTGCAAAGAGCCTTCCTTGAAAGAATGGAATATCTACTGAAAAAAGAACAATCGCCCATACCGCCTGCCGCCCGGCAGTTTGTGCAACGCACAAATGTAGATGTCAGCCAGTCGGATATCAGGCCAGTCGTCAGGACGGTACTCCAAAGACTAAAACGGGATATTGATCAGAGTAAGTTGAAAATCAATGATGAAATGACCCGTATTCATTTCGAGGATTGCAGCCAACGGATTGACCAGATACTGGATGCGGAGGAAACGGATAATTAATGCTCTTCCGGGTAACAGCATCTATCCCGGACTTAAACATTCAAGAAACCGTTTTCGTTAAATTCTGAATATTTAGCTGTTATCAGTTGCCGGTTAATGAATTGGTTAACCGGCAACTTGGATAAATAGTGATAACGGGTAATTTGGACTACCGAGGCTTCTGGTTACTTGTCCCAGTTGGTGATTATCAGCTCAAGACGAGATCACCTAAAATGAAAAACTCATATCATATTGTTCCTCGTACACGGACTCATAGGTCAAGTTAACTTTCACTCCTTTAATATCTCGCCCCTTCAATCTGACAAGAAGGCGATCTTCATCCGCTGAAATGACTGCGTCCGGATTAAGCGTATAACCGCCCAGTCGGATCTTGATCAATCCGGATTCTCGAAGGAGTTTTTCTATATCGTCGTAGGTTTTTCCATCAAAGGAGAAACTTGCTTCTTTGATGATCGCCGGGCCCACTCCTTTATTGTTGATGTAGGCCGCCAGGGTGGTATCGCTTTGCTCTATAATAGCATTCAGGATCGGCCTGACTGAAAGTTTATTATGCTTATGCTGTATCCGGGTTTGCAAAATGGATAACACAAAGGCTAACAGAGCGATAACGATCACTGCGTAATGGGACAGGGTTTCAAGTTTCGTTTTTTTCATGTTCGGAAGTGAGGTGATCTGCTTTGTATTGCGTAAGCAGCTGTTTCAATTGATCAAAATTTATATAGGAGCCTTCTTTAAATATTTCTTTTCCCTCGAAAAATACTTTGGTTACCGGAGCACTGAGTACCATTTGAGGGCCGGAAAGATGGAGGTTTTCGGATAGGTCAATCACCTTAAGGCTGACCGCTTGTTCTTCAGCTATCGCTTTTATCCGGGGCAGTTGCATCTGGCATACGCCGCACCCGGGAGTCTTGAAAAAAAGGATGGCGATTCGCTGATCGGCAATCCATTTATTGAGTTCCTGTTCACTGATCTTACTCATACTTAGAAATGTAGGCATTACAATGTTGATAACAAATCATCTGCGATGTAGATCATTGTTTTTCAAGTTCAGTGAGCATTTTTTGGATGTCTTTGTTCCCGGGAGACAATGCAAGCGCTTTTCTGAAATTAGCGATTGCTTCCTCTTTATGCCCCGCTGAACGATGGGCTTTTGCCAGATATTCAAAAGCCCGGTAAGAGGTAGGGTAATTCATCGTATTGAAGGTGAAGAACTCAATAGCTTTCCCGTATTCATTGATATCAAAAAGAAAATACTTCCCCAGCATCTCAATCAGCCCCTCTGCCGGAGTAAAGCTTATGTCGTATAGTTCGGATTGCTCCTCGTAGAACTTCTGAATAAAAGAAATTTCCAGCACGAATTGAGGATCATCCAAAATGTAATATCCGGAAAAAATATAGGTCAGAGCAGCATACAGGCTATTGTAGGGTACGGCCAGGTGGTTTCGATCCTCGAAATAATCGTGCCTTACATTCTCGATCTGTTTTGACTTCAATGCCTGATCGAATGCATCCTGGGAGCGTCGGAAAGGACTGGTATCCGGTTCGCCGTAGGGTGCGTTGTGTGCCGATGAAATATAGAGTTTACTACTCAAACTTGCGGATTGGTAGGAGGCTGTCTTCAGCATGCGTTCGCACAGATGGTTATCCCAGGTTAAGGCCGGATCCATGGAAATAAAGGCATTAAAGAGCGCATTGCGGTTCAAATAGGCATACATAGAGAATAAACCGCCGAGTGAATGCCCCGCAAGAATGCGATACGGCCCGGTGCGATAATTGCGCTCTATCTCGACAATGAGCTCTTTTTCAATAAACTGCAGTAGTTTTTCGCCGCCACCGCTCACTTTCAGGGCGTCACTCCTGAAACCTTCGTTATTGACGGTAATATGTGTGGGCGTAAGGTCGTGGTTCCGGTCTTTATGAAAAATGGAAACAACGATCATTTCGGGGATCATGTATTGCGAACTCATGAATTCGGTAGCCCCGGAAGCGAGCGAAAAATGTTCATCCCCGTCGGTGATGTACAGAACGGGGTAGTGGTTGTCGCTTTTATCGTAATTCACGGGCAAATGCACCCAATATTCTTTATCCTCGCCAATTATCTTCGAATAGATAGTGTGTTTTTCGCCGGCGATAATTGTGTTATTACTCTGGGCGAAAAAACTCTTCGGAAATAAAATGAGGCTAAGGAAGATGAGCCTCATAGATACTTTTCTTATGGACATTTTTACATTTTGATCTTGGATCAGCCTGGTAGTAAGCGATCCATGTTAGGGCTAATAGTCGTTCACCTTTCTACAATTTTCCAGTTCGAAGACTTGTTAAACAACTTATCATCAAGTGACTGTTGCTTGACATCTGTCGCCTGTATGATCTGGTCGGCCAGCGGGTCGCCTTTAACTTCCGTTCGCAAGGGAAGGGAGTTGGATGCTTCCGCAAATTTATTGTAGAATCCCTCTTTATAATCGGCATAGATGGAACCATCTATTTTTATGGATGGCCCGTAGAACATCTTCACGGCTACCTGGAAGGGAGGCCCTGGGGCACTAGCCTGATCATACCTCATCGTGCATTCATAGGATACCGTTTCCTGGTTCAGCATTGGCTTTGACTCCGTTTTCCGAAAGGAGAGCAGGTCACCGTAACCCTCGGCACAAGAATAGGTATAAACCGTATCCGTACTCAGATCGGTACTAAAGTATATCCGGTTCTCCTTGATCTTATACAACTCAAAGCGGCAGGTATCTCCGTCCGGGGTCAGATAGACTCTTAAGTAATCACCCTGTTTATAGTAATAATGTATGGCTGTACCTCTTTTTTCTTCGAAATAATGCCGGTCTAAAAAGGTTTGTTGCGGCTGGTATTCGATGGTATACTGTATATGACCTTCAAAGGTATTACCAGCGGCCTGACCGGAATTGCAGCCCGTCAGGATGGCCAGGAGTAGGGTGAAAATGGTAAGATATTTCATTAGATAATTTGAACGTCTAAAAGTTTTACAGGAGGAATTTACCAAACCATTTCCTGCATTTTCTGCTCTTACACTTTATGAATAGGTCGGTAAATAGTCTTCCTTTTAGCTTCATACTAAATTAGGAATGGTCGCGTTTTTCAAACTTATTGCTAAAGCTAAAGTTAACCAAAAATGAGATAATAAAGTTGTTTGATGGACCTTGTATCGGTGTTGAAAAAGTTGATTAGGTGCCAGATTTTGGGTTTTGACAAACTACGGAGAGCAAGGACCCGCTATTGACTGAGACTGATCATTATCTCCTTCCGAAATTTATCCAATACCGGCTGTAATTTTTGATAGCGATCTTCATGTACCACTATCTGGATTTTGTGATCCAAATTTAATCCTAATAACTCCACTAATATATAATCCAGATCGCCGGCTTTCATATCTTCAAATCTGAGCCAGTCAATGCCATAATCAAGGATCTCGATGCTGAAGACTTTTCCACTTTGGAAGTCAAGATTGGTATGAGAGGGATCAAATTTATTTTCTTCCGTAAATACACCAATTTGAACAACAAACTTTGAATCCATATTAGATATTACTAAGCCTCTAAAAAATAGAATCTGGTAGCTTTTAATTTTTAAATGCGCACAGTAAAGCTCATCATGCCAAATGAAAATAACAAAGCCACTGACAACGTCAACTATCGAAGATATCCTGTAAAAATCTGCGATAATTAGCTTTATCAGTGGCTTCTGCGTATCCACTTAAGACTCTCTGCTAACCGGAGTTTGCAACTCCGGTTGTCTATCACTTGCTCGAAGTTCGCAACTTCGCTAGTCTTACTCCGCTAACCGGAGTTTGCAACTCCGGTTACCTATCTCCCTTCGGTAATGTTGCAAACTTTGGCCTCCTATTAATAAGCGTTCTACCGAAAACTCTCATTAATCCCTTCCAAAACCGAGGCACCCGGATTCAGATCCGCTTCCTGCAGTTGATTGAGCGGCGTAGCTACCGTATTCTCCATATCGTGCAGATCCTGGCTTTTCTGATCAATGTACAGCAGGCCGGTCAGGATCTCCCCTTTGGCTTTGGCCGCATAAAGGCGATTTACGGCGGAGCTGCGGTCGGTCGGGTCCCACTTGGGAGCCAGTTTATGCAGTTGGATCAGCGAGCCGTCGTGCAATTTCACGGAGGTGGATTTACCTTCCGGATAATCCACAGTGATCTCCTCCATTTCCGGAATGAAATCGATGGTAGCCGTTGCTTCCATATGCGCCCGCACGTAGTCGTACGACTTGGTTGATTCAGGCTTGTTATTGAAAGTTACGCAGGGCGATAACACATCCAGGAACGCGAAACCCGGATGCGAC
The DNA here is from genome assembly GCA_020436695.1 of Lewinella sp. Taxonomy (GTDB): domain Bacteria; phylum Bacteroidota; class Bacteroidia; order Chitinophagales; family Saprospiraceae; genus Flavilitoribacter. The sequence continues at coordinate 17,416 of JAGQXH010000065.1, forward strand.
ATAGCTGCCTGAATAAGCGGTACCAGCTGTGTTTTGTCTCCGGAAAAACTCCGGCCCACAAAGGTAGCACCCAGTTCCAGCGCTAGCCCTACCAGATCGATTGACTGGAAGGGATTCACTGCGCCGTCCTTACTCTTGGAGCCGATATCGGCCGTGGCGGAGTGTTGTCCTTTCGTCAGACCGTAGCAACCGTTGTTCATTACAATGTACACCATATTGAGGTTGCGACGGATGGCGTGTACAAACTGCCCCATACCGATGGAAGCCGTATCGCCATCTCCGGAAACGCCCAGATAGATGAGGTCGCGGTTGGCCATATAGGCGCCGGTAGCAATGGACGGCATCCGGCCATGTACGGAGTTAAAACCGTGTGAATTGCTCAGAAAATAAGTCGGTGTCTTGGACGAACAGCCGATACCGGACAATTTTGCCAGCCGGTGTGGCTCAATATCCATTTCGTAACAGGCCTGCACAATGGCCCCGCTGATGGAATCGTGACCGCAACCGGCACAAAGGGTTGAAATAGCGCCTTCGTAATCTGCCCGGGAATAACCCAAGGCATTCTTGGGGAGCAGTGGGTGTCGGAAGCTCGGTTTTATATATGTCATTTTGAAAATCTGTTAGTCGTTAGTTTATGAGTCGTAAGTCAGCAGATCCTTATCGTTCCGTCGTAAGTCAATAGAAACGGACTTACAACTAGCGACTGACCAACTTACGACTTAACCAAAGTCAGTTCATTTACGATCTGTCCGCGAATTCGAGCTGCTGTAATCGGCATCCCGTCATAATTAAGAACGGGGATCAATTTCCGAGGATCAACATTGAGTTCATTGATCAAAAGCGTACGCATCTGCGCGTCACGATTCTGTTCGATCACAAAGATCTGTTCATGCTGCTCAATGAATTGTTCTACCTCCTCACCGAAGGGGAAAGCTTTGAGCCGCATGGCATCCATTTGCAGACCTTCCTTGGCCATAATGTCGAGGGTTTCCAGGGCCGCGTAGGTGGTAGTGCCGAAAAAGACCATTCCTGCTTCGCTCTGTTGTCCATCCTGGTATAACTCTGCGGCAGGCACCAGTTCTTTTGCAGTATTCCACTTCTTGATCAGCCGGTCTACATTACGCACATAAGCGGCACCGTCTTCGGTGTAGCGGGCGTATTCATCGCGCGAGGTGCCCCGGGTGAAATAAGACCCCTTTGTTGGATGAGTACCCGGAATGGTCCGGTAGGGTATGCCGTCACCATCTACATCGAGATAGCGACCAAATTTTTCAATTCGTTCCAGATCTTCGGCATCGTATACTTTACCCCGGTCGTATTTCCGGTCATCATCCCATTTCAGTGGGGGAGAAAGATGATCGTTCATGCCCAGGTCCAGATCGGTCATCACCATGATCGGCGTTTGCAGACGATCTGCCAGATCGAGGGCTT
>JAGQXH010000660.1 GCA_020436695.1 Lewinella sp.
TCCTTTGGCAATGCCCTGCAATTCGGCATCTTCCAGCGGGATGATGCTGATGATCACATCCGCTTTTTGCAGGATATCGGTGTGAGAGGCCATCTGAGCCCCTGCTTCCTGATACTCGGTATCGGGATAATAAGCTTGTTCGCCGGCACCGGACTCGACCATGATATCCAGCCCCAGTCCTTTAAACTTCTTAATAGTATCCGGAACAACAGCAACGCGTTTATCGTTGGTTTCCTTTAATATTCCTATCGTCATGCTTCTAGGGTATTTCGTGCATTTCGGCTACAAAGGAAAAAAAATAAAAGCATATGTATGTAATAAAAGCAGTGCGATTTGTCATGGAATGGAGTGATACTGCTTTTTGGAGATGAGAAATAAAGGTTAATACCTGGAAAGATGGTTAGAAGCGTAGTTTGGTAGGAGGAACATTGAAAGCTGGTAAAGAGAAAACGGAGCTAAAGCGCAAGACCAGGTTCAAGTATCAAGCTCAAAAGCCGGGCGCGAAACCATTTGAACTTGTTCTTGACACTTGTGTCCTTAAGAACAAATCAGCAGACATCAGTCTATATTACCAATCTGCCTGCTCCGGCTGGTCATCCAGTAATTTATAGATCATGCCTTCCCAGATCATCTGGATGTAGATATCCGGTTTCTCCCGGGTTACGATATCTTCGTGGAGCTGATGCTTCCAGCTATCGAAGAGAAAGATACTTTCCCGAAAGGCATCCCCCAGGACCTGAATCATGGGGTTGGCGAATGATTCCCGCACCATCATCATCTTGGGGAGGCCCGGCTGTTCGGTCTGCTTAAGGATGCAATATTCCTCCGGAAAAGGGAAACCCGTTGGGATAGGGTAAGGGCAGGTTCCGTTCCTGGCGGTAAACCCGGTATGCCTTTTCAGTACTTCCAAAGTCTCCGGCAGTTCATTTTCCAGCCCCAGCATTTCCGCCAGCGAGAGCCCTTCGTAGGTGACCGTGGCAAAATCGTATTGGTCGGCTTGTATAGGCTGCAAAGCCGGAAAATCCCGTCTTAGCTCATCTATGATCACCTGAACGGAATAGACCCCGGCATAATCGGTCCAGTGATGATCGGTTTGCAAAAATAACTTTCGGTCGGTGGTTTTTTGCAGAGCTTTTAAGGGCTGAATGAGGTCGATCACCTGCACGGTGGAATGTTCGCGGAGATGCCGAATCAGTTGCTCCGCACAGGTTTCGGAATTGATCCGCCGGGCATAGGTTTCGGGTAGAAAATCACCGTACAATTGCGCCTTCATCGGGGGAATGATCAGATAGTACCGGGCTCCGGATGCTTCCACCGTTTGTTGCCGGTATTCCAGTTCGGTCTGGATGGCGGCCAGTTCCTCTTTGGAAAAACGATACCTGCCGCTGTACATTTCCATCTGGAAACCGGATCGGAATAACCATCCATCCTTGCCGACGATCACTTTATCCGGCAGGGCAGAATTGCGGAAGGCATGGTAATTGAGAAAAGTACTTGCCCTGATGAAATAATTGCGCCAGTTGAAGTGATCGTTGTAGTAGGCTTCGTATGCCTTGGGGAAGGGGTCTAAGTTGTTGATATCCAGTTTGGGACGTTCTGCCAAGGCACGGCGTTCCCTGAGTTGGGGCTCTGACACAAAACCGATGCAGGCATCGAGTCCGTGGAAGAAAAGCAAGGCCAGAAAGGCACCGGGAAGCAGGTATTTTTTAATTGGGCTCATTGGGAAGTTCAAGAGCTGGTTTTGGCAATCTTTATCAAAACCGGTAATAAATAAACGGATTGTATGCACTACTGGCAAGATACATACTGCAAATTAAAAAAATAAGCAATAATCCGGCGGAGGTAAGCAGGTCATATCCCGTCAACAATGCGTTTCGGTCGTCCACCAACTGGTTGATCCGTTGGTGTAATTCCCTGAATAGCGGAGTGGCTGCCAGCAGCCCAAATGCCAGGGCAATCCATACTTCCGGACTTAAGTAACGGGGCAGATCAAATTCAGATTGGGTAGCAGCCGGTCGGCCAAAAAGCGCACCGACGTAGTCCAGAGCGTGAGACAAGCTTGGTGCCCGGAAAAATACCCAGCTCAAACCGATCACCGTCAGGGTATACAGATGACCGAAACCGGCACCAAGCCTCAATAACAAACGCTCCAGACCCAATCTTTCCAATACCATAAAACAACCGTGGATCAGCCCCCACACCACAAAGTTCCAGGAGGCCCCGTGCCACAAACCGGTAAGCAGGAATACGATGAAAAGATTGATGTAAGTCCTTCGGACACCCTTTCGATTACCGCCGAGTGGGATGTACAGATAGTCGCGAAACCACTGCGAAAGAGAAATGTGCCACCGCCGCCAGAATTCACGTATCGATCTGGCGATGTAGGGGAAATTAAAATTCTCGGGGATCCGGAAACCGAACATCCGACCCAATCCGATGGCCATATCCGAATAGCCCGAAAAATCGAAATAGATCTGTAGGCTATAAAAAAGCAGGCCGGTCCAGGCCGTGAGTGTATCCAGATTTTCGGGGGCAATGGCAAAGATATCGTCGACCAGGGGGGCAAAGTTATTGGCCAGCAATACCTTTTTTCCCAGTCCCAGGATAAAACGCTCCACCCCCGAAGAAAAAAGCGCCCACTGCATGCGACGTTCTTTTAGCTGATGGGCAATGTCGTGATAGCGGACGATGGGGCCGGCGATGAGTTGTGGAAACAGTGCAATGTAGAGGGCCAGATCGGGTAAATTCCGTTGTACTGTATTTCGACCGTGGTATACATCCATGAGGTAGGAAATGGCCTGAAAAGTGTAAAACGAGATACCCAATGGCAGCAGGATCTTACCCAGATGGAGTTGCTGACCGGGGGGCAGGTAACTATTGATATTATTGATCAGAAAGTGGGTATACTTAAAAATACCCAGCAGCAGCAGATTGAGTGTGATCCCCACTCCCAGCCATCTTCCCTTTGTACCCGGTAGTGTAGCCCGGCCAATGGCAATGCCCAGATAGTAATTCATCCCAATGGACCCGATCAAGATCAGGCTGTAACTGACCCCTCCCCAGGCGTAAAAGACCAGACTGGCAAATAATAAGATAGCGTTGTGCCAGGTCCGCGGACTGATGAGGATCAACAACAGAACCAGCGGCAGGAATACATACAGGAAAATCAGGGAGCTGAATAGCATCGGCTACTCAATCCTTGACTGCACTGGTAAAGATCCGGTCCCAGTTAATACCGTTGCTGATGCTGCCCTCGCGGGTGGAGAACCAGATAAAGAGCGGTTTACCCACCACGTGATCTTCCGGCACGAAGCCCCACACGCGGGAATCTTCCGAATTGTGGCGGTTATCACCCATCATCCAGTAGTAATCCATCTTGAAGGTGTAGGAGTTAGCTTCTTCACCATTGATGTAGATCTTGCCGTTCTGTTCTTTCAGGTCATTGTGTTCGTAAACGTTGATCACCCGGCGGTACATCGCCATATTCTTGGGCGTGAGTTGTACGGTCTGATCAGCTTTAGGAACCATAATGGGGCCGTAATCATCTACGGTCCAGTTGGGGAAAAGGGAGGTATCGTGCGGGAATAAACGACCAGAATCTCCCGTGAAGCGACCAATCGAGATCACGGTATCCTTGGCAAGCGTAGCTGCCTGGTCATCAGTCAATTGCATGATGTAGTTCCGGTTCTGACTGTAGAGTCTGTTGGCCTCATCTACGCCCAGATCGAGCAGATATTGTCCCTCCACATTTTGCGGTAACTGGACCAGATATCGCTTGGTAGGAGCAGCCGTAATGCCGGGGTCGAGGGCACGGAGTTTATCGGCCTGTTCTTCATTGAGGATAACGAGCATGGAACCGGTCTGCGGATCCACTTTCGGATTTTCGCCGCCGTGCGGACGCAGATCTTCATAAGAGATGCCCCAATCGGAAAAGTCTCTGGTATTGATCGGTCCGTTCTTCGACTGAACGGAATAGATGAATTGCATGTACTCCGGGTTCTTTGCCGGTTCGCCGTTGATGTACAGTTGCCGGTTGCGTACTTCAATCGTATCACCGGGACCACCGACACCCCGTTTAATATAGTGATCCATTTTGTCCATGGGGCGGGTTACCAGTTTGGAACGTCCCGAACTAATGGCCGCTTCGGCCTCCGGGCTTACGCTGCCCCGCCGGTAATCGTATATACTCCACGTTCGGTTGGGAAAAACGTAGACGCTGTCACCTTCCGGGTAGTTAAATACGACCAGATCATTGCGATCGATAGATTCCAGTGCTTTCAGACGACGATATTTCAGGCTGGGCTTTTTCAGGTAAGATTCTACGTTCAGACCGGGAATGCGGTTGTGCAACAGCGGTACCATGGCGATGGTTTCCGGCATGCGGATACCGTAGTGTGCCTTGCTGACAAACAGGAAGTCACCTACCAGTAATGAACCCTCCATGGAGGAGGTGGGGATTACGTATGCCTCGATGAGGAACATCCGGATGAAAGCAGCAGCGAATACCGCAAAGATGACGGCCTCGGCCCATTCCCTTCCGGCTCCCTTCTTATAGGGATTCTCACGCTCCAACTTTTGTAATTGCCGGCGGTTGTTGCCCTCTCTGGCCTCGGCCAGCTTGGCGGCATATTCCTTTTCCATTTTCAGGGTGGGCCCAATGTACTTTTCATCTTTGGAAAAACCCAGATAAAAGAAAGTGACCGGAGCCAGTACTACCGCCGCAGCACTTTGCCAGAATTTGTATTTCCCAAAAGAACGAACGAGATCTACGGCCATGCCGGCAAAGATGAAGATGTTGA
>JAGQXH010000661.1 GCA_020436695.1 Lewinella sp.
TTGACGGAAGCAGTGCGCCGGAAGCCTTATTCCGTAGTGCTGCTGGATGAGATCGAAAAAGCGCATCCGGACGTATTCAACATTTTGCTACAGGTATTGGAAGACGGCCGCCTCACTGACAACAAGGGACGTGTAGCTAACTTTAAGAATACGATCATTATCATGACCTCCAATATTGGGTCGGATATCATTCGGGAAAACTTCAGTAAGATGACCGAGGCCGACGAAGATGAGGTAGTAGAAAAAACGAGAAATATGGTATTCGATCTGCTGAAGCGAACCGTACGACCGGAATTTCTCAACCGTATCGATGATGTGATCATGTTCCGGCCATTGTCACGGAAAGATATCCGTGATATTGTGGAGATCCAGTTGAAGGCACTGAAAGCCAGTCTGGCCGAACAGAATATCTCACTGGCCATTACGCCGCAGGCCATGGATTGGCTGGCGGAGGAAGGCTACCATCCGGAATTCGGTGCACGACCACTAAAACGGGTGATCCAGAAGAGCGTACTTCGTCAGTTATCCAGGCAAATGCTGGATGGCTCTATTGAACCAAACAGTCACATTGTATTGGATGTCTTCGATGATGTGGTGGTATTCCGCAAAGCGGTAAAGCCGGAGGAGATACCACAGGTGGAAGAAGTAAATTAATAAATTAGGTTTTCAGTACTTGGTGATGGGTACTCGGTTCAGCTGAATACCCAACACCGGGTACTGATCACCTTCTACTATAATTCGGTGCTTCCTTCGTAATCGTGATATGATGCGGATGGCTCTCCGCCACACCTGCATTGGATATCTTGACAAAGCGCGCCTTGCGCAAAGCATTGATGTCGTGAGCACCACAATATCCCATCCCCGCTCTCAAACCGCCGATATACTGTACCATCACTTCCGCCAGCGTACCTTTATAAGGCACTCTTCCTTCAATACCTTCCGGTACCAGCTTTTTGATATCATCCTCCACATCCTGGAAATAGCGATCTTTCGAACCAAGCTTCATAGCTCCCAAAGATCCCATACCACGATATACCTTGAATTTTCTGCCGTCAAAAATGATGGTTTCACCGGGTGCTTCTTCTACCCCGGCAAATAATCCACCGGCCATAATAGAGTTGGCACCGGCCGCCAAAGCTTTCACGATATCCCCCGTATAGCGAATACCACCGTCGCCGATCACGGGAACACCTGTTTTTTTAATTGCTTCAGATGCAATGTGAATGGCCGTCAACTGTGGCACGCCCACACCGGCCACCACACGGGTAGTACAGATACTTCCCGGTCCTACGCCTACTTTCACCCCGTCGGCACCGGCATCCACCAGTGCTTTGGCTCCCTCACCGGTAGCTACGTTGCCGCCGATCACCTGCAGGTCAGGGAAATGTTGTTTAACCAACCGTATCGCATCCAGCACCCCACGCGAATGACCGTGTGCAGTATCCACACAAATAGCATCTACACTCACATTGACCAATGCTTCTACCCGATCCATCATATCTGCCGTAACCCCAACTGCGGCACCGACCACCAGACGTCCCAGTGAATCTTTACAGGCACGCGGATAGTCTTGCACTTTCAGAATATCTTTATAGGTGATCAACCCCACCAGCGTATTGTGCTCATCCACTACCGGCAACTTCTCGATCTTGTACCGCTGTAGGATGTCGCGGGCCTGATCAAGGGTGGTGCCCATGGGTGCGGTCACCAGGTTTTCGGAAGTCATCATTTCACTGACCGGCCGCTCCGGTTCATCCTCAAAACGAAGATCGCGGTTGGTAAGAATACCGATCAGCTTATTTTTATTGTCAACGATGGGAATACCTCCGATCTTGAAACGGGTCATCAGTTCCAGGGCATCCCGCATACGCGCGTCTACCGGCAGTGTAACCGGATCTACGATCATACCACTCTCCGAACGCTTGACCAACCGGACCTGATCGGCCTGGTCTTCAATGGTCATGTTCTTGTGGATGATACCGATACCTCCCTGCCGGGCAATGGCAATAGCCAGACGGTGTTCGGTAACCGTGTCCATAGCGGCCGAAACGATCGGTGTATTCAAACGTAGTTCGCGTGTAAGTTGGGAAGAAATGTCGACTTCGCGGGGAAGGACTTCGGAGTAGGCGGGCATCAGCAGGACGTCATCGAAAGTCAATGCTTCGCCCCAAAATTTTGCTTGGTCAATTTTGCTTGTTTCCATGCGCAAAGGTATAAATTTGTCGCAAAAAAAAAATCCCAGCCTTCAATTTTTCCGGAAATTACTCATTAGTTATGCTCAGCGTTTACAGCGATTCCCACTTCATGAAACAGGCCCTGCAACAGGCCAACATTGCACTGGAAGAAGGCGAAATTCCCGTCGGGGCGATCGTCGTATGCGAAAATCAGATCATCGCCAGGGCTTATAATCAGACTGAAAAATTACACGACGTCACCGCCCACGCCGAGATCATTGCCATCACTGCTGCCGCTAATTTTCTAAACAGTAAGTACCTGCCGGACTGTACCCTGTACGTTACGCTCGAACCCTGCGTCATGTGTGCCGGCGCCCTGCAATGGGCCCAGATCGGCCGGGTAGTGTACGGAGCGGCTGATGACAAGCGCGGTTTCATGCGGTTTGGTAAAACATTGTTACATCCTAAAACAAAGCTGGAATACGGAATTATGGAAGAAGAATGTAGTACGCTTCTGAAGACCTTTTTTGAGAAACTCAGGAAATGATGAGAAGATCCTACGATGCTGCAATGCTGTGATGTATTTTTCAAAATTGGTTCAATAAGTCATCGTATTATCGCCAGCATTACAGGATCGCAGCATTAATCACCGTTAAATTTAGTTAAGCCCGTCGTTAAAAACTCTTAAGCTGGTATTGATACTTATAAATGACTGTTAATTTTCCAGCCGGAAGAAAGAAACAAATAGGGTGCCGAACCTTCATTTGGCATCTTCGTTAAAAAAGAATCTACCAATGAAAAGTTTGTATAACATTTTTGCTGCTGCCGCGATGCTACTCACGCTCAGTGCCTGTAGTCCGCAACTGACCACTTTTACACAACGTCTGTACGATGAATACGAATGGACAGAAACCGATCTGAAACGCATCCAGTTCTATGTGTCTGATGATATTGTTATGCGTCGCCAGCTGACGGGGGGAAGCTCTGAGATCATTTCCGGTGAGATCAAGGTAGTCGACGGCCGCGAAGTGGAAGAAGTGGTCATCCGGCGTAAAACGCCCGGTGTACTACTATTCCTGCCCAAGGAAAATCGCTTTGCCATTAGTTTTGAGGCAGAAGGCGATGATCGCTATCTCATTTTCGGGCCCAATCCCAAAGCCGGAAATCGCTACGCCTTACTGGCTTCCGAATGGCGCCGGCGTGGCGGTACGGTCACTTACGAAGGACGCAGGTTTGACGTGGAAGCATCCAGTGCTTTCGCCTCCCTGATGGTTGACCTGAAAAAGATCCGGAAGACCTCTATCAATTCTCGTACGGCTCGGGGAAGACGGGTTAATTGATGTTGTGATATTGTGATGTTGTGATATTGTGATGTTGTGATGAGTTAAGTGCAGTGGAAGGCGAGGTTATTATTGCTCCACGAGTTCTTTATATCGTTGATATAGCTATGAGCCGTTCCGGATTTTTAGACAGTATGGTAAGTAGATTATGCTATGAACCGTTGCCGGTTACCGGTTACCGGTTGATCAATTGGGTGACAGCAACTTCCAGGTAAGATGTAGCCGCGTCAGAATCGGTATTAAAGTCTAGTCAAGCACTTTCCGAGCATATTTTTTCTGCCCCAGCGCACTTGCAAAGTGCTTGGCTCCGGTTCAAGATGATCTCGTGGTGCAGTAACATATTCTTTAAGCAATTCACACTACCCATCACAGCATCACAGCATCGCAAAATCACAACATCATAACATTACAGCATCAAAACCAGTCATAGCACAGCTTTCCTTCCACATCCGACGTGCCAGCAGATCGTTACTGGCCAGCCCCTTGAGCTCCCGCTGTCGCTGATGCTCATCAAAAAAGCTTCCGCTGATCTGTTCAACTGCCGGATCGGTAGCCAGATAAAGATGAGTTTGTGCCCCACGAAGCGGAGCACACATGAATGGCTTCCAGAAGGTCCAGAAAAGCGATAATTTCCAGTTGGAATATTTGTTGCCGAATCGGGTGCGCACTACGCCCGGATGCAGGGCATTGGTAATGATCCGCTTCTCCCGACGCGCCAGTTCACGAGTGAACAGCATCACCGCCAGCTTGCTCTGAGCGTAGGCTTCAATCCCATTGTAAGCCGCCGGCCCTTTCTCTCCGCGTAAATTTTCAAAATCGATCTTACCGTGGCATTGGGCTACCGATGAAACATTGACCACCCGGGGCGATGGCGCCGCCAACAGATGAGGCTTCAATAATCGTGTCAGCAGAAAATGGCCCAGATGATTGATCCCAAAATGCCATTCATAACCATCTTCGGTAAGCCGGAGCTGACTGGAATAGACGCCGGCGTTGTTGATGAGGACATCCAGTTGATCAAAGCGCCCGGAAAACTGCTGCACCGCCTCGTGAATGGAAGCCTGGCTGGCCAGATCGATCGGGATATGATAAATTTCCCGGTTTTGGCTCAGTTTGCTGATCCGGTGACAAACCGCTTTACCACTGGAAGCATTGCGACAGGCAATGATCACTTTCATGCCCCGATGAGCCAGTTCAAGCGCCGCCGCACGTCCAATGCCATCGGAACCTCCGGTAATGAAAACGGTTTTATCCTGCATAGTAGCTGATTAGTTTTC
>JAGQXH010000662.1 GCA_020436695.1 Lewinella sp.
ATTGTTGTAGATGATCCCCAGCACGACCAGGATCATCCCCCTTTTGATCACCCGGAACAGCAGGGATTGTCGGGATGCTCCTTTTTCGAGTTGTTTCCCGATGGAATAGGGTGTGGCTACACCGGCCAGGAACAGAAACAGCGGGAAGATCAGATCATAACAGGTGAACCCATTCCAGGCCGGGTGTTTGAACTGTTTTGACAGTGTTTGCCAGAATGGATGCTCGGTGATTTCCGCCAGTTTGTGGAAGATCTCTTCGCCTCCCATGATCCAGAACATGTCGAAGCCCCGCAAGGCATCGAGTGAGTATAGCCGTTGTTTGTTAATTGCAAGTTCCATGGTAGATGTTGCCCTTTTATGATGGCAGGGGCAATTAACGATTTTGTACAGACTTTCCCAATCAAGTACCGGTTTTAATTCAACTGAGGTGCCGGTTGCCGGTTGTTAATTTGCAACGCCCAGACTAAACGTCTAATTCCACTTAAAGGCAAAATAGGAACAGGGGGCATCCGTACTATTGCTTACACCATGCGGCAGTTCGGATTCAATAAAATAAAAATCACCTACCGTGGCCTCATACTCCCGTCCATCGATCATCATCTTTGTGTCGCCGGATAGGATCAGTATGATCTCCGTCTCAACATGGGCGTGTGGCTGATGGCTGGGGCCTTTATGATCCAACTGGGTGACGTGCATCTCAAAACGCTCGCACATGGCAGTGGCCCGGTCAAAATACGCACGACTACCGCCTCGGGCGCTGGCTTTAAAGGTAAGCGAGTCGGCATTCAGCATCAGAGATCCTCCGGCCGTGCTCCCGCGCTCCAGGTTCATCGGTTTTTTCGACCGGTAGCGCATCACATAGTAGGTTAAAGGGCCGTCTCCGACATTTTCCAGGCTGTGCATTTGCTGTGGCATCAGCAGGATGACGCCGGCAGGTCCCAGTATCGTACTTACCCCTTCAATAGTTACTTTAACCGTACCTTCTTTTATGATCAATACCTCTTCGATATCTTCATTAGCGTGTGCAGTACTGGGTTTGGCTCCTGCAAATTGGGTGGTAGCGTGTATTTCCAAATACTCAAAATGAGGAGACGTTCCTTCCAGGATCTTTCTGGATTCCCGGTCTTCACTTACCCGTACCGGATGATCTTTCCAGCGATACACCCCTGATTTTACAGCTTCTAGCTGGGCAAATATTGATAAGGATGAAAAACATAGGACAGTAGTTAGCGCTATTTTCATCGAAATATTTTTCGGTAATGAATTCCTAAAGATAGTTATTTGGAAAGTAAAAAACGTACACAGTTACAAATCTGCTACCCAAGGTATCGCACCCCCAACACCGTAAGATCATCATGCTGCGGAGCACTACCCACATAAGCTTGTACCGTATTCTCCAGATGCTGTACCAGTTGTTTCATGGAAGAATGTTGCTGCTCATTGATCACCCGGCCGGTGCGACTGGTACCGAACATCAGTTCCTCTTTGTTCATAGCTTCGGTAATCCCATCGGTGTACATGAGCAGGGAGTCGCCGGCTTGCAACTGAAGTTCTCCAATGGCGAATGGGGCATCGGGATCTACCCCCACCAGGGTGCCGGCCGGGAGATCCATTAGCTGGTATGCACTGCTGCGGAGGGAAATGAAGGGTGGGTTGTGGCCGCCGTTAACGAAGCGAAGCAGGCCCGTCGCCAGATCCAGAACGGCAGCAAAGATGGTGACGAACATCATATCCTTATTATTCCGGGCCAGCATTGTATTGACTGCCGGCAAGACACTCTTGAAACTCGGATCGTTGCCCGCCAGTAAGCGCAGCGAAGTCACCGTGCGCATCATAAGCAGGGCCGCAGGCATACCCTTCCCGGATACGTCGCCGATGGCGAAATAGAGGCGATCGTCGTCGAGCATCAGCACATCGTAAAAATCTCCCCCGACTACACGGGCCTGGCTAATCAGCGCGTAGGCATCCACTTCCGTGCGGTTGAGCAACAATTGATCTCCATCCGGGACCATACTGGACTGGATCTTTCCGGCCGTTTCCAGCTCTTTTTGCAGGTGCTGATATTTGAGTTGCTCCACCAGTTCCTTCATCAGGGAATGATTGGAACGGCGCAGGCGGCCCGCCATGATGTCCATCAGGTTGCGTACGCCTTTTTTGGTTAGCCCGATTTTACCCCAAAAACACTTTTCCGGGATGCAAAGGACACGGCTGGCCTGACGTGCTTCGGCCAGCGCTGAGGTGGGCCTGGACATAATGACCGACATCTCTCCCAGACATTCACCTACCTGAATGGGGAAGGATATCTGCCCTTCGTCATTGGCCAGCACCACGGAAAGTTCGCCATCGATCAACAGGTAGAGGGTATTATTAGACGAACCCGGTGTGATCAGTATCTCTCCGGCAGCAAGATGTCTTACCGTGCTCGATTGCAGGATATGCTGTATCTCTTCAGGTGTGAAATCGTTGAAGAGCTGATATTTAGCCAGTATTTTGTGCAGGGGTTGGGCCGCCATGAATTTAGAAATTGTTCCCGGTTGTCGGTTGATTAAGTCGTAAGTCAATAGTCGTAAGTGATCAGTCGATCTGTAGGTGCTAAAGTTGGAAGAAGTTGCCCCGGCTTGCAATTAAATGAGGGCTTCGATCCCGGTAATTTCGGCCTGTTTTAGATCATTTTTAGCACTATGCATTTTGACTGACGACTGTAGACTGATGACTGGCGACTTAAACTGGTTAACCGCTTATTGCTGTCAGGGCGCCCAAGTTAGTGAATTGCTTTGTTATTTTTTAAGGATAACGATAGATTGTATTACATAGCACACCTATCCTTGTAGCTCTTCACTCATGCCCTGTAATCGGCCCGTTCCCCTGCTTTCAAACCTCTTTAATTTATCCGTAAACCGTTCTCAGAAATTCGGCTACCGGTTGCGACTTTCTACCCAGTATTTTGTCCAGATCGGTAGTTGGAGCATCGAAAACACCATCAGCAATAGCCAGGCCAAAAACCGTCATCATTCCGATATATTCGGCCGGCACGCCGTATTTTGTGAGCGTATCCTCGAAGGTTTTCACGTCGGGAGACACATAGCCTATTTCTTGCCCGCTTATTTCGGACAGGTAACCGGCGATCTGTGCAAATGTTATCTTTTCATTTCCGTTCAACTCATAGATCTTATTGACGTGTGCCGAAGGCCTGGCCAGCAATTTTGCCCCGGCTTCCGCCAATTCTGCCCTGCTGACGAATGCCGTCCTGCCGGAACCGGTAGGCAGAAACACCGTTTTGCCGGCCAGCAACTGCTCCTTCGTGCCCAGGAACATGGCGATCACCTCACTGTATAAATTGTGACGCAATAGAGTGTATTTAATCCCGGATGCTTTAATCCATTCCTCAGTTTGGATATGGGCACTCATGGCTCCGTAGAGCGGGGCGTCTTCAGACAGATCATTAAGACTGGCACTGGTGTAAAAGATATGATCTACACCGGCCTCTTTTGCGGCTTGCACCACGTTTTGATGTTGCGGCACTCTGGCTACAACATCGCTCCCCGAGACAAAGTAGAGTACATCGACTCCGTCAAATGCTTTCAGTAGAGAATCTTTGTCATCATAACTGCCAATCCTCGTTTCAAAGCCCTGACCGGCCAGCCTGAGGGCTTTTTCACTATTGCCGTCCCTTACCAGAACTGCAATGTCCGATGATGGAGCTTGTTTTTTAAATAAAGTAGCCACGGCAGAACCCAGCCCACCGGTAGCTCCGGTTATAAGTATTTTACTCATGTCAGCTTGATTGATTATGTATATTAACTTACTTTTGGTAAGTCAAAGGTAAATGGTTACTAAGGGAAAGTAAAGAGCTTACAGGCTGGTTAATTAATTACGTGGAAGTAAGTATTGCTGAAAATCAATAGATTATGAACGAAAATAAATTGCTGAAATATGCAGATGCGGAAAACTGTCCCATTAGAAATATTCTGGATAGGATTGGGGATAAGTGGTCTATGTTGGTTTTGTTGCTGCTCAGTGAAGCGGAAGTGTTACGTTTTAATGAGGTCTACAAATGTATAGAGACCATTTCTCAGAAGATGCTTTCCACAACCCTGAAGACGTTGGAAGCAGATGGCCTTGTGCAACGCAAGGTCTACCCTGAGGTCCCTCCCAGAGTGGAATACCGTTTAAGTCCATTGGGGGAAAGTCTGATCCCTCATATTCAGAGTTTGGTCGACTGGGCGGGGAGTAATTTTGATCGTATTAAACAGTCGAGAAAGCAGTTTTCCAGATAATTGTGGAAGAGCCTATTTCAGTATTAGTTTTTTTTAGAAAACAGTAGATCATTTTATCATCCTCATCAATCCCGTTCTGCTGTGTACCCCTGCCTTTCGGTAAATAGACTTCACATAGTGTCGTATGGTATTGATGGAAAGAAAAAGATCGGAAGCGATCTCCTTATAGGGTTTGCCGTCTACCAACCCGCGTACCACCTGAGCTTCACGCTCATTAAGTAACTGAGCGATAGAGCCAAGTTTCAAGGCGGGAGGAAGAGGTGCTGACCAATTTCGCTGAAAGATATTGATGATATTGCTGGACAGACGGGGATCGATGTAATCTTCGCCCTGTTCGAGCCGCTGTAGGGTAGCTACAAACTCAGCGCTGCTGTTGTCTTTAAGCAAAAAGGCATTGATCCCTTTCTTCAGCGCTTTGAACAGCAGTTCCTCATCGGCTTCACCACTGTGGATCATCAACTTGGTCTGTGGTAATAACATTTTCAGCTTGGGCAGGTGATCCAGCACAGAGCCG
>JAGQXH010000663.1 GCA_020436695.1 Lewinella sp.
GGGAGATATGATCTGCTGGTAATGGACTTTTCTGCTGGAGATAGTTGGGAAAAGCTATGTACTTTTCTAGATGAACCCATTCCGCAGGGTGCGTTCCCTCATGCCAATAAAGGAAAACACAACTATAACTGGATTGATAGCGTGAAATTCTGGCTACGCCGGCTGGTGCCTAAAGCAATTAGAAGAAAAAGAGTAGAATTATTAGAAAAAATGGGATTGCACTCTGGAAGAAACCAGTTTAATAATTTTCATGAACATCGGAAATGGCGGGAAGAGAACAAGTAAGCATTTTTTTTACCATCACGCAAGCATTTGACCCCAATGCGGGGGGGGTACAGCGTACTACTTTTAAACTTGGAAAATACTTTACAGAACAGGGATTTCGGGTTTATTATTATTCCTTCACCGATCATGGACATGTAACGAGCAAATACGGCCAGCTGTTCTTTCCCACCGAAAAAGGTAAAGATAAGAATCCGGAGAACGTGCAACATTTGGTAGAAACTTTAAGCAAAATTCAACCCGATATCGTTATTAATCAAATGCCCTACAATGATGAGTTAAGAGAGGCACTTTTCAAACAAAAAGGAAAACTACATTACTTACTACTCGGTTGCCTGCGGAATTCATTATTCAACTTTAAGAGCAATGTAAGAGACCGAATGCAGCAAATGCTTCCCGGTCTGCTCTTCACTTTGCTGGATCATGCAATCGGCCGCAACATTATTTTATTCCGGCATTGGATTAAGCACCGTAGAGATCTGAAAAATATCATTGACCAACATGATTTTTTTATTCTGCTTGCTCCTCCCAATCGTGATGAATTAGAATATTTCGTAGGGAAGTATTCTGCACATAAAATTTGGGCTATTCCCAATTCCATACCCTACGTTCTTGAAAAGCTACCCCCAAAAGAAAAGACCATTTTGCACGTAGGGCGTCTTAATGTACAACAAAAACGTTCCGATCTATTGTTAGAATTTTGGGAACAATGCCATGAGGAGTTATCCGAATGGAAATTCGTAATTGTTGGAGATGGACCTTATTTATCAAACCTTAGAGAAAAGATTGAGGCGCAGAATTTGCCGAGAGTACACCTTGAAGGGCATCAAAAACCAGAAGCATATTATAAGGAAGCCGCGATTTTTATAATGCCTTCTGCTTATGAAGGCTTTCCTAACACACTTATTGAGGCACAAAGTCATGGTTGTGCGTCGATTGTCTTTGACAGTTATGCCGCTCTCCATTGGATTGTCAATAACGAAAAGGATGCTTTATTGATCCCGGCCTTTAATACAAAGCTAATGGCCCATAGGACTATTGCACTCGCTTTGGAAAGTGAACAGTTAACTGCCATGCAGCGACAAGCACTGCTGAATGCGCAACGATTCACGATTGATACGGTAGGCGAAATTTGGTTAGAATTTTTTGATCGACATCTAAGGCATGACAGTAAGTAAAAAAGTCATACGGTCAAGTGTGTTGCTTCTGATCTCTCCGGTTTTTACGTTGGTGTATACTTTGAAGCAAAAAGATAAGCGTTTTACAAAATGGATGCTTACACTATTTTCAACTGTATACGCGTCTACATTTAATATTGAGGGGATTGGAGATGGTACTGTACATTGGGAAAGGGTATACAGCTACTATGTGGGCTTAAGTTTTCCACAGTTTTTATCTGATTTGAAAGATATTTTGCTTTTCAAAACCAATCATTATGTTAACGAAGATGTGTACATACATTTTCTATCTTATTTGACTGGGGAGGTATTCGCTGTGCCGGGGCTTTTTTTTGTGTTTGTTGGGTTTATTTACGGCTATTTTTTTTCCGCCTCTATGGTGGCTGTATTTGACCGATTTCCTTCCATTGGTAAACACTTTCATTTTTTTATTCTAGCCGTTTACTTTATTGCAATTCTCAACCTTCAGTCTATGAATACGGTTCGTACCTGGACCGGTTTCTGGGTTTTATTTTATGGAGTACTCCAATACCAGACCACGGGAAAAAAGAAATACTTGATGTTACTATTCCTCCCGCCATTTATACATGTAGGCTATTTTATCATGTGCATACCGATTTGGATAGTTACCTTTTTCCCCTTGAAAAAACAAGTCTTGATAATTTTGTACGGATTATCTTTTGCCACTACGCTTTTTTCCCCGGCAGCAGTACTGAGCCAGTTAAGCAAATATGAGGTGGGTGCAGAAAAAATAGATGGCTACTATATAGAAGAGGAAGTTTCGGTTGCTGATAGATTAGAAAGTGGAGGTAATAAAAGGTGGTATAAAACATACAGACGGAGCGGAATTCTGGCCTGGGCGATGGTGGTATTATCTTTAGCCTTTATTCTTAACGGAGCTTTTTTAACCGACATGAATCGCCTGGAAGAGAAGTTGTTTTCTATGGGATTGCTTAGTAAAGTTTTGAGCAATACTACATGGTTTATTTTTGCTTTGTCTAATAGGTCTGAAATAATTTCCAGTTTGTTCATATTAGGAGCAATTGTCATTTACTGGCAGCGTAAGCAGCGTCTTCAACAGACTCTTAAGATGGGTTTTTTACCACGAACAATGTTGACCATTTCGGTCTTACTCATCATTCCTGTTTTCTTCTTCTATATTTCCAATACCCTGGAATTTACCAGTGTCTATATCCTGGCTTTTCCTTCTATGGCTTGGATTGATGAAAGTTTGCGCTTGACAATGCGCGAATTTTTGGGCTTTTTTCTTTGAGGGAATGTCTCACTTACAAATTCAGGCAGCTCCAAGTTAACGCACGCAAAAAATTAAGTAGAACATGTTTCATAATCCAGATTATAATTTTCTTTTTTTGGCTTCTCCAAAGACTGGGTCGGAAACTGTTCAACTTTACCTGAGTAAGCTATCTGAAGGTAAGTTCAGGCGGAATGAGTTTTATCTCAAAAGCGGTCAAGTTATTACTATGCCAAATCATTCTGATGTGGAATACCTGACCGACCACCTTCCTGGCGAAGAGTTGGATAAGATCAAAAAGATCGTTTTTGTACGGAATCCTTATCACAAGGCTGTTTCCGCTTACTTTTATTATAAGCAAATGTCGGTATCTGCTATATGGGAGAGCTCAAGTACGGTGTTATCTTGGAAGATCATATTTGTATGCAAAGTCTTATTCTGCAAGATTTTTCCTTTTGGAATGTATGTTTTGTTTTATCCATTTAAGTCTGACAGAAAGTACATCGAATCCAAGTCTGGTGAAATATTTGTTGATTTTATCGGTAGAACTGAATATTTGAGCTCAGACTTAGCACGAATTCTCCAAAAACTAGGTATGCCAACTAGTGAAACTACTTTGCCAAAAGTAAACAAATCCACTCATAATGAGTCTGATCACTATTATAACAATCGGCTTACTAAGTGGATTTTTGAGCGGAAAAATGGCAAAGATATCGAAATTTATAATGCGCTGATATCACAGCACTTTTAGCACCATATTTAAGTTAGAGGAGATTCAGAGCATAGGACTTGATTTTGAAGAAGTATCCGATCCTCACTCTGAAGCAGAAAAAATGACTTCGAATCTTTTTAGATTAATTTAGCTTGCTGATTTGACGTTTAAACGAACAATTTCAAGGCATCTAACCAACTATACGGGCTGGCGTATTAACCGCAAGATCGTTGTCATCGAGAGTGATGATTGGGGCACTATCCGTTGTCCGGACAAAAAAGACCATGATCTTTTTTTAGCTTCCTTCAGTTCGCAGATTCGCAATCCTTATCTGCTTGTGGATACACTGGCTTCTAGTCAGGATCTGGATCGACTGTTCAATTTGATTAGTAAATATCGGGATTGGACAGGAACCCATCCACTGATCACTTTCAATACGGTAGTGGCTAATCCGGATTTTCAAAAAATCCGGGAAAGCGGTTATCAGCACTATTATTTGGAGCCCTTCACCAGTACGTTACTTAAATACTCAAAGCATCAACACTCATTTAGGCTTTGGAAGGAA
This sequence comes from Lewinella sp., assembly GCA_020436695.1. Classification (GTDB taxonomy): domain Bacteria; phylum Bacteroidota; class Bacteroidia; order Chitinophagales; family Saprospiraceae; genus Flavilitoribacter. Next base: position 3,990 of record JAGQXH010000663.1, read on the forward strand.
GCGATCCAGAACCAGCTGATGTTTCCCCAATTTCATGGCAGAGAGCATGTTAATGTTCCAATTTGGCTTGCATTGTTACAAGGGGGGAATGAACATTTGATTAAGGCCTTCTCGTTGAATAACTGGAGCCCACCACATCAGCTCATTGGCTCAAAGATTAAATTGCAGGCAAGCCTGGACTATCAGGGAGAACAACCTCGGGAGTATCAGCAGCTTTTTATTGAGGAGGGTTTAGATCTGTTTCAGGAAATTTTTGGCTTCTCGTCTAAGACAATGATCGCTAATAATTTTATCATTCATCCCAATTTATTACCAGTAGCTACCAACCGAAAGATAGAGGCCATGCAGGGTATGAAGTACCAAATGCTTCCCTATGGTAGCAGCCACAGCAAAAATCGCGTGAAGGTACGTCGCTACACGGGCAAGCAAAGGAAGGACGCCCTCATCAATCTAGTAAGAAACTGTGTGTTTGAACCGGCGCAGACGAAAGACTATTTCGATGATGTTGATTCTTGTATGGCTGATATCAGCAATGCTTTTCGATGGAAAAAACCAGCTATTATCACTACTCACCGCTTAAATTACATTGGCCATTTGAAGGAAGAGAATGCTGCAAAAAATATTCGGAGACTAGAGCAATTGATCAAGAAAATCCTTGGTAAATGGCCGGACGTAGAATTCTTTCATTCAGCGGGATTAGCAGATTTAATCGCGGCGGATCTTCACTAAGTCTAAGCACAACTATTGAACAGGATTTATGAAAAGGAAAATCAATTCATTGAGGCATAGCACCTGCCC
>JAGQXH010000664.1 GCA_020436695.1 Lewinella sp.
CGTTTGGCATGTTGCGGATGATCCCGGAGAAACCCATTGATCGTATTGGTCTGTCCTTCCGTCAATAAGCGTTCGGCCAGCAGATCCACAGCCGGTTGCCAGTAGGGGCTTTTTTTATTTTGTTTGGTGAAGCGGAACAGATCGGCCGTGCCTTCACCGGACTGTAGCGCCGCCCATTGCGCTTTTTCCGCTTCGGCCTGAAAAGCATCCCGATCTGCTGCGATCACGTCCGGGAAGGGAAATTCGGGATGGACCTTCATGAAGCGTTCCAGGTTTTCCGACCCCGGCAACTGCATTTTAAAGGTAGTGTAATAGCGCATCCATACCGAATCAATACGGGAGTAATGAGGATACTTGTCGATGAAAAGCCGGAAAGCGCCAAGGGGTTTACCCGCCTCCAGTTTCTCGAAGGAGCGATCGAGCAATAAATCCTGATCAGCTTCCCATCTTTCCGGATAAGGAAAATCTGAATGTTTTGTCTTATACTTTTCCAGATCGGTGATCCCCCGGAAAGCCGTCTTTTGATCTTCGTACCAGCGGCCGTATACTTCCGGCCAGGCCGGATGCTCCGAATACTGTTGTATAAACATACGGCTCAACAAGGTGTCGGATCGGGCGGACAGTCTGCTGCCCAGGCTATCGAGTGCAAAGCCGATGAATGGAGCTTCCGGATAGGCGGAGATGTAACCGGCAAAGCCGCTTACCGGTCCGGCCCATAGGGTCTTAAAATCATCGAAAAGGCTGTCGCGCACATAGATGTTGTCGGGATACTGTTCGGCGAAAGCCGGAAAGGAAGACCAGCCGTGTTGTTTGATGTAGCGTTCAAAATGCAATTTTTGCGCCGCATCATACCAGGCCCGGTTCAGTGCTTTGAGGTCATCGCCGTATTGGGTCAGCAGTGCTGCGTAAGCAGCTTCCGTGTCGGTCTCCCGGGCAGTACGATAGGCCAGTTGGTTGCGACCGGTCAGGGCTTGGTTCAGATAGCGGGAACCGGCATCGGGATAGTGATCCACAAAATGCTGGTAGGCAGCCAGGGTGTTTTCCTGCTCGGCTGTTTCCAAAGCCATCTTCAGGATATAGGTTCGCTGTTTCCTGATCTCGGAATTACTCAGATCCTTGTATATCTTATTGCGCTCTTTATAATTCAGGACTTTGATGGCGGCTTCTGCAGCCTGAATATTGGCGTAAGCTGAATCAAGCTGATAACCGCTGTAGTCTGCACTGGCGAAAAGCCGGGCCAGACCATAATGGCCAAACACCCGGTCGGATCTATCCTGAACGGCCGATCGGAGAAGGGGAAGGGCGGCTTCGTATTTTGCCTCATCCAGCAATTTAAATGCTTTCTGGACCTGGGCATTCAGGCTGGAAGCGAGTAGCCATAAGACTAGAACAGTAGTATACCTTAGGTACATAGGGATGTTTTTCATGATAACGGGGTTTGAAGATGGATACTTTAGTTATTTTGACAATATAAAGTATATGCGGCAAAGCGAGAACAACAAACCAAAGCTTTTTGGCTACATTTGTTAGGATTAGTCGTCAGTCAGCAGTTGGTACTTGGTAGGTGACTGTAGTTAGTATGAAAAAACAGCAGTGAATGGATAAAAATGGATTAGGAGAACAACCCATTGAAAAACTCTATGCGTTCATGATGGAGCAGATCATTCGGAAATACCGGGCCATTGCGGGCAAAACTTTGCGTCAGCACCAATCCGGACTGCAGGTGGATGAGTGGGTGGTACTCAAGCAGATCAGTGAAAAAGACGGATGTAGTCAGATCGAACTGGCCCGCTCTACCCTCACCGGGCCGGCCAAAATGACCCGGATGATCGACAATCTGGTGCATAAAGAGCTGGTTGAAAAACAACAGTCGGAAGAAGATCGCCGCCGGCACCAGATCTTTGTCTCAAAAAAAGGAAAGCAATTAATTCAAAAGCTATGGCCGGAGGTTGCGGCCTATCGGCAGGCCGCGCTGAAAGGATTCTCAGATGCTGACAAGAAAAAACTTATGGACCTGCTGCAAAAAATGATCGATAATCTGGATGATTAACGACAAAATATCAACTTTAAAATAATTTCATTTGAAATTATCTCATCAAGAACTATATTTGTACTCCTTAATGACCCGACTGAATCTTTGTTAGCCACGAATGACACGAATATCCTGGCGTAGTAGCTGGTCTCTCGTGAAATTCGTGGCTTGATTTTTTTGCAAAAAGAGCATTTACTCTTTCCGCCGGCCAATAATCAACAGGCCGGTCATACTGACTACATTCAATAAACAGGCTCCCCACCACATCGTGATGAAACCGTATGTTTCTGCCAGCCAGAGCCCGGCGGTCGGCCCGATAATGAGCGCCAGCCCCCAACTCATACTGTAAAGCCCCAGGTATTGCCCACGTCGATTGGGATGCGCGCGTCCGGCTGCGTAAGTGCTGGCAAAAGGCATGGCCATCATTTCTCCCATTGTTAGAATGATCATGAAGAACGCGGGAGCCAGCAGGTGATAACTGCCCCCGGCCAATACACAAAAGGCTATGGCGAAAAAAACTTGACCGACAGCTACCGCCCGCAGCGGAGTCATCCTGCTTTCCATCCCATACACCAGTGGCATTTCGATGGCTACGATCATTAAGCCATTGATGGTAGTGAGTAGTCCGATCTGGGCCTCACTGAAACCATAGGATTGTTTCAGGAAGACCGGAAGGGAATTAAAGAACTGGATGAAGGCAGTGGCACCCAGTACCATCATCAGTAGGAAGAACATATAAGTCAGATCCTGGTAGGCCGGTCGGTCGGGTAAGGTGGCTTCCTGTTCCTCCTTTTGCTGTTCTACCAGTTTTCTCTGTCCTTTTGGGTCTAAACTTAATCGGAATAGAACGGCTGCCAGAATACAGGTGGTCCCATCCAGTGCAAATAACCAGCCGTACCCGAGACTACTGGCAAGTAATCCACCAAATACCGGACCGGCCGAGAATCCCAGATTCATGGCCAAACGCATCAGACCAAAAGCCCGGGCCCGGTTCTCTGGGCGACTGTAGAACGCAATAGCAGTCTGGTTGGCCGGCCGGAAAGCATCCGCCACCAAGCTCAGGCTGAAGGTGCCGATGCAGAGTGCGGCTACCGTATTGAGTCGCATCAATACAAAGAAAAGAAAACCACTGCCGAGTAGCGTCCAGAACTGTACCGGGTAATAGCCATATCGATCAGTCAGTCGCCCTCCTACCAAAGAACCCAAAATAGAACCCACGCCAAAGCTACTCATAACGAAACCGGCCTCACGGAAACTGAAAGACCGCTGGGTAGTTAGATACACCGTCATAAAAGGAATGACCATCGCTCCGGCCCGGTTTATGAAGGTCACCAGCGATAAGAGCCAGATGTCCCGGGATAATCCGTTGAAAGCATTTCGATAGAGTTGTACCGTACGGGCGATCATGATGAGGTGTTTCCAAACACATACCAAGTAACAACGGAATTAGTTCCGGTACCCGGAGGGTTTTTCCATGACCATAAACATTCCGGCTATTGACCGTCATCATATCGGGAATAGATGAAAAAAGATAACTTAACCAAAAGTCGGCTCTCGGTGTGTGTCGGCGAATGACAATTAAACCCCAAGAAGATTACCGACGATAATCAAAAACTATTTTCGCACTAAAGCATTGCTTTGCTGTTCTTTAAGAGGAGGTAGACCGGGAACTAAAAAGATCAAATCAAAACATTTGTTGTAGCACTCTAACATCACAGAATCACAACATCACAGAATCAATCAATGAGTACCAAGACCGTCCTTTGGCAAAATACCTTTAATACGATCTCCGATTTTCCGATCGCTTTTCCTAAGCTGGGCAAACAGACCTCAGACTCGCTTACGGTGCTGGCCGCTGATATCGGAGGCACTAAAACCAATCTGGGCCTGTTTTTGCTGGAGGATGGTCACATATCACTAGTTGAGCGAGCTAAATACCCGTCGCAAGAATATACCTCTTTTACCGCCATTGTCGAAGATTTTTTAGAGGGTGGAGCAAATCCAGACCGGATCAGCATCGGTATTGCCGGTCCGGTGATCGGCGGCAAAGCCACCACTACCAATCTGGGCTGGGATGTAGACCGGGAAACCCTGATCCATGATTTCAATATCCCCGACGTATATATCCTGAATGACCTGGAGGCAAATGCTTTTGGTATTGCCGCCCTGAAAGAAGAGGATTTGCTGCGGCTGTATGGCGGAAAGCGTGAAATTGAAGGCAATGCGGCCATCATTGCACCCGGCACCGGACTGGGAGAAGCCGGACTGTTTTGGGACGGTGAAAAGTACCATCCATTCGCTACGGAAGGAGGGCATGCCGATTTCGGCCCGCAGAATGACCTCGATGTGGATCTGTTCCGCTATCTGCGCCGCAAGTTTGGCCATGTGAGTTGGGAACGCGTTGTATCCGGCCCCGGCATTCTCAATATTTTCACTTTCCTGCGGATAGATATGGGCCGGGAAGTACCTGATGATCTGCGTGAAGCGATGGAGGCCGGTGATCCACCGGCGGTGATCAGCGAGTACGCCCAGAAAGGCTACCCGATCTGTGAAGAGACCATCGATCTTTTTATCAGATATCTGGCCCGGGAGGCAGCTAATCTTTGTCTGAAGATGAAAGCGGTGGGTGGTTTGTTTATAGGTGGCGGTATCCCGCCGAAATTACAACAAGAGTTCTTCGAAGCCAACTTCCTTAGTCATTTCTTCCAGGCAGGACGGCTGCGGGCGTTATTGGAAACGATCCCCGTCACCATC
>JAGQXH010000665.1 GCA_020436695.1 Lewinella sp.
TTAATCCCCTAGGCCAAAATATCCTTCACCACCTCACCGTGCACATCAGTCAGTCGGAAATTCCGTCCCTGAAAGTGGTAGGTCAGCCGTTCGTGGTCCAGTCCCAGGCAATGGAGGATTGTGGCTTGCAGATCGTGAATGTGCACCCGGCCTTCCACCCCGTAATACCCCAATTCATCTGTCTGCCCGTAACTCATCCCACCTTTGACGCCGCCGCCGGCCATCCACATAGTGAAGGCATCGCTGTGGTGATCCCGGCCCCGGAAATCTGCACCGGAAGCACGGGTTTCCATCATCGGCGTACGACCGAATTCGCCGCCCCAAACCACCAGGGTATCTTCCCACAGTCCCCGCATTTTCAGATCGGCCAGTAGTGCGGCCACCGGCTGATCGATATTCCGGCAGGCATGGGCCAGACCCTCAACTACGCCATTGCCCTTGCCCGCACCGTGGTGATCCCAGGCTACATCGTACAATTGGACAAACCGAACGCCCTGCTCCACCAATCGCCGGGCCAGCAAACAATTATTGGCAAAGGAAATCCGACCGGGCTGCGTACCGTACATCTGATGAATATAATCGGGCTCTTTGGAAATGTCCATCACTTCCGGCACTTCGGCCTGCATACGGAAAGCCAGCTCGTACTGGGCAATGCGCGACAGGATCTCCGGGTCGCCCACCTGCTCGTATTCCAGTCGGTTGATCTCATTGATAGCTTCGATGGATTGCTTACGCAAACGATCGTCGATGTTTTCCGGGTTGTTCAGGTAAAGAATGGGATCGCCCTGGGAACGGCATTGCACCCCCTGATAGAGTGAAGGCAAAAATCCACTCCCCCAGACGCTCTTGCCGGCACTGGGGTCTGATCCGGAAGTGAGTACCACAAAACCGGGGAGATCTTCGTTTTCCGACCCCAGGCCGTACATCACCCAGGAGCCCATACTTGGCCGACCTAAGCGTGGGCTGCCCGTATGCATGAACAGCTGCGCCGGAGCGTGATTGAACTCGTCAGTATGCATGGCCTTGAGAAAACAAATGTCGTCCACCCAATCGGCCAGATGGGGTAAATGATGGGATAACCAGGCTCCTGATTGCCCCACTTGCCGGAAGGTAGCCTGTGGTCCCATCATTTTGGGTGTGCCTTGCAGGAAGGCAAATCGTTTTCCTTCCAACAGGGAGGCCGGGCAGGGTTGGCCGTCGTATTGTTGCAGTGTAGGTTTGTAATCGAACAACTCCAGTTGGGAAGGAGCGCCGGCCATATGCAGAAAGATCACCCGTTTGGCCCGGGGCACGAAATGCGTATGAGCAGCCGATACACCAAGTGCCAGGTTCGGGACACTGTCCGATGTACAGCCCAACAAATTTCCCAATGCCATGGCACCCAGACCGCCGATACACTGGCGCAGAAAAAATCGCCGGGACTGATACCGGCCGTACTTCAGATTGGCTTCCGTATATGGATTCATGAGTTGATAAATTCATCGAGGTTCAATAATGCATTGGCGACCAGAGCGAAGGCAGCAGATTGTTGATCCGGTCCATATTGCGCTAAGGCTTCGTCGTAGAGTTTTTTCAGGATCTTTACCTTTCGTTCATCCGGTGGGTGGAGCATTACTCTTTGATAGCCGGCCTTCAGACGATCCAGATCCGACAAAGACGGCTGTGCCTGCATAAATTGTGCCAGGGCCTGCGCAGCCTCCATATAAGCCGGATCATTGAGTAGCGCCAGGGCCTGCAGCGGCGTATTGGTGCGGATGCGGCGGGAAGTGCAGAAAGTGCGGTCGGTGCCGTCGAAATTAATCCGATTGGGAAATGGATTGGTCCGTTTCAGATAGGTATACACGGCCCGGCGGTGCTGACCGGCACTGTCGCTTACTTCATAGCGGTCGCCGAATTTGAATTGTCCGGCGCCTTTCGGATAGGGCGGCTTTGCACTGGGGCCGTACATTTCCAGATTGATCAGATCACTGACCGCCAGGATCTGATCGCGCAATTGTTCGGCGCTGAGGCGGAGGCGCGGCCCCCGGGAAAGGAGCAGATTGCGTGGGTCTTTTTCCAGTTTTGCGGCATTTACTTCCGTACTCTGGCGATAGGCCGATGAGGTTACCAGCGTTCGCAGCAATTGCTTTACGCTCCAATGCCAGTCTCCGGAGAACTGCACCGCCAGCCAGTCCAGCAACTCAGGATGAGAGGGAGGCTTAGATTGCGTGCCCATATCTTCCACCGTTTCCACGATGCCGTAGCCGAAGAGCTGTTCCCAGAATCGATTGACGGCTACCCGGGCTGTCAGCGGATTTTCCGGACTGACCAGCCAGCGGGCCATGGCCAGGCGGTTGGCGGGTGTACCTTCGGGTAGTTGGCCCAGAATTTCCGGGATATTTTCGTGTACTTCCCTGCCTTTTACCAGCCAGTTGCCGCGTTCAAAAATATGCGTCGTCCGGCGTTTACCCAGCGGCAGTTCCTGCATGATGGGCGTAGGTGTGGGTTGAATTTCCCACAGGGCTTCCAGTTGTTGGTTAAACGTCGCATTATAGGCATCTTTTCGATTGGGCACTTCATTGAGTTGCCACCAATCGAGACGCAACAGGTCCGCATCCGCGATCTTGTCTTTTTTGAAGACAAAGAACAGGTTTTGCGGGCCGGTAGTCGACTCGATGTCCATGCTCCGGGTCTGCCATTTTGCCCAGCGTTCGGGATCGGAAGGCGGAGCGGTCGGCGGCAGGTAAAGGTTGCCGATCAATGGACCAAACTGGCTATTCAGCCGAGCTTCTACGTATCCTCCAAAAGGCGAAGCATAGCGGAAGGAAATATTCGCCACCCTACTCAGATCAACCTGATCAAAACGTATCCAGGAAGTATCCTGTATTTGAAAGAGGGCATTCTGGTCTGGAGCAATCAGTTCGATAAAAGCACTGCTTTTATCAAAGAACTCAGCCTGTATACGACGGTACCCGAGATGTTCAAGCAGAGCTTCTTTTTGTTGATGCAATGTGCCTGCTGGTGTAAACCGGTCTTCGGCTTTTAGATGATCCTCAATCCAGCTAATGATCTCCTCCACTTTTCCTTTGTCCGGTCCCTCATAGGTGAACAGATTGGGCGCTTCGTGGTAAATATCCCGGTCGGCCGTATTATTGAAAAAGGCCATAAACTCATAAAAGTCTTCCTGACGAAAAGGATCGTAGGGGTGACTGTGACACTGTACGCAGGCCATAGTGGTACTTTGCCAAACTTCGAAAGTAGTGCCAACCCGCTCGATGTTCGCATAATTGCGAAACTCTTCGTTATCCGTACCGCCTTCGTCATTAGCCATAGTATTACGATGGAATGCAGTAGCGACCAACTGATCCTGAGTGGGATCCGGCAGCAGGTCTCCCGCCAGTTGTTCGATGGTGAATTCGTCAAAAGGTTTGTCTTCGTTAAAGGCCCGGATCACCCAGTCGCGGAATTTCCAGATACTGCGGTACAGGTCTTTTTCGTAGCCTTTGGAATCGGCGTAGCGCGCCAGATCCAGCCACATGCCGGCCCAGCGTTCTCCAAAGTGGGAGGAAGCCAACAGCCGGTCCACCTGACGTTCGTAAGCATCGGGAGCAGCGTCATTGACAAAATTATCTACCTCCTTCATGCTGGGGGGTAATCCGATCAGATCGAGGGAGAGACGACGCAGCAATACGGCCCGGTCTGCTTCCTGATTAGGGGTCAGGCTTTCTCGCTCCAAACGGGCCAGTATAAACCGGTCGATATCATTATTGGCCCAGGTGTCCTCCTTTACTTCCGGCGGCTCAATTCCCGGATCGGGCGGTATGTAAGCCCAGTGTTTTTCCCATTTAGCGCCTTCTTTGATCCAGCGCTCCACCAGTTGGATCTCCGCTTCGTTCAGGGGATCGGCCTGATAAGGCATGCGTAGTTCAGGATCGGTGTGTCGCAAACGACGTACCAGTTCACTTTTAGTCGACTGCCCCGGAACGATGGCCGGTTTCCCAGATTCAGTGGCAGCAAAGGCATCTTCTTCAAACAACAGGCTGAAACCGCCGGATTGCTTCACACCTCCATGACAGGATAGACATTTTTGATTGAAAATGGGACGAATATCGCGATTGTAGCTAACGGAAGTATCATTGGTAGACTGACAGGACGAAAGCAGGCTTAGCAAAGCCAGATAAGCGGTTAGGTTTTTTAACATAGTGCGATGATGGACCATTTGCCAACCAAGATAGCTGATTTCGTCGACTTTGATCGATATCAAATAATATTTGCAGATGATCATCAGAGCTACCGTCCAAAGGGATTGACAGCGGCGTACCATCCTGAATGGAAATTCAATTAATCCATTTTTTGTATTAAAATTTTTATTTTAATTCACAAAGTTGTATATTGCAAAGCAATAACCCCACAAGTCATCGGTCAATACCTCAAATAAGCCTTTTCTTCGTATCATAGGTACTCTATCCCAATCAGTGCAACTACAAATTTTATTCGTCGACGATCACATGCGGGCAATAGTCCCTCGTGGATGGAAACGGCTGACCGGAAACGCAGTGTATGCTGAGTTTCTCTGGCAGGCAACACCATCCGGGGGCCGGGCTTTACCAGGATATACCGTGGTAAGGAGGTGGGCGGGCCGTTTTTATATTCCCACCCATATTATGGTGTCCCCCATCACCGGGGCCAACCGGTTGGTTTGGCCGGATGGATCTCTATTATGGTTTGTTACTGGGATTATCTTCAAAATACATATTTCCAATCATCTTCTTTTCGGCATAGTTTTCACGGCTGAACGCC
>JAGQXH010000666.1 GCA_020436695.1 Lewinella sp.
TGAAGGAAGCGTGCATAGGATACACAACATCAGCAACGGAACAATTCTTCCGATCATTGAGGTAATCATAGTTTGACTTTTTGTAAGTGTTTGTACCTATCGTTTTCTCAGAAGTATGTTTGGGTTACCGAACGGCATCCGGGTGGGTGTTTCAAAGATACTACTTTTTGAATACATTACAGGAATTTTTAATAGATGTCGTGAGGTTTGTCTCCCATTCTCAATCTGTCATTATACATTCTTACAAAAAAATGCCTCTAGGCACATATCCGCAATAATCCTTAATTTAACCGCATAAACGGTTTCGGCAGGCATGAAAAACAAGAGCCAGGAAATGGAGTTGACCGAATGGGTACGCCTGTATACCAGAGAATTGTACGTCTGGGCAGTACAGCGGGTATCCGATCATCAACTGGCGGAAGATCTGGTACAGGACACTTTTTTGGCAGCATCCGAAAATCTGGGATCTTTCAGGGGAGGCAGTCAGCCTAAAACCTGGCTGGTAGGTATTTTAAAAAATAAGATCGCCGATCACTATCGAAAAATGCTGCGTTCTGATATCGGCCGGCCCCTGGCGGGAGAAGACGTGTCTGACTATTTCGTAAAGAATGGACACTGGACCCGGGGTGCACGCCCTCTGGCCTGGCCGGAAGAGCCCGCGCAACTTACAGACATTCCCGCCTTCAACCACATATTTGATGCTTGCATAGAGCACTTACCTGCTGCCATGCGGGCCTGTATCCGGCTGAAGTTCCTGGACGAAAAAAAAGGAGAGGAAATTTGTCAGGAATTGGGTATTTCGGATACTAACTACTGGCAGTTGATAAGAAGAGCTAAGTTACAATTGAGGGAATGCCTCGAAAAAAATTGGTTCCGTGCCAATAAATAACATTTGCTAAGTAATCGGCTGAAGCCTGCTTCAGCCCGAAAAAATCATCGACATGATCAACCGTTGGAAGCTGTCCTGCCGGGCAGCTACCGAACTGATGGAAAGACAGCTTCGCGAAGAACTGAATCGTTCCGAAAAGATCAAACTTGGCCTGCATACGCTGATCTGTTCAGCCTGTCGACGTTATGAGAAGCAAACACAACTCATCGAACAGTTGTTCCGTGCTAAAGAGAAGGCCGCAATGGAGGCAAAAACCGAAGCCCAGATCGAAATACTGGAAGAAAAGATACTGGAAGAACTGAAAAGGAAAGATCTGGATTAGTGGCCTGTCCAATCACCTTAACCCAACCAGCCCGATAAGTATGAGAGATTCGTACCAAACCCGCAGTGCACTATTAGCTTTGCTTTTATCCCTGCCCATTATTCTCGCTGCCCAAACTTCCATTCAACATCGCGTTTTTTTGTACGGCAATATGGTCGACACAAAGGACAAAACTGCCTTTCAGAATCGGCTGCAGGAAGTTTTCAAAAACATAGAAACGCCCTTCACCCTCGTATTGAACGGCGACCTGGTAGATCATAAACTTGAAAAGGAGGATGGATCGGAAGCATTAGCCTCCATTACCGCTATCATTGATCTGATAAATGATCACCCAAACGGCACGCTTATCATTGTGCCGGGTGACCGAGACTGGAATTCCAGTCATCGGGGCGGTGAAAAAAGTCTGCAGCGACTGGAAGAACAGGTCAAAGATTATTGGGATGATATGGATAAGGATCGCTTCCACTGGGCCGGCGATAACGGCTGCCCCGGTCCGGAAGAATATGAACTGGGGCCCGGCCTGATCGTAGCTGCGCTGAATACCCAATGGTGGAATCACCCTTACGATAAACCCCGGGAAGCCGATGCACTCTGCGACGGACTTACTGCCGATAATCTCAAAGAAGCACTAGAAGACATCATTGAAGAATCACGCGATAAGAACGTACTTATACTAGGCCATCACCCGGTTCGTTCCATGGGCCAATACGGCGGTTATTTTTCCATCGGGCAGCATCTGAGCCCACTCCCGGTAGTGGGTAGCTTCCGCACGGCTTACCACGCCAATGCCGGCAATTCTTTCGATCTGGTCAATGAGCATTTACATCCCTATATCGAACTGCTCAAAACAGTGCTGTATTCGCACGACAACCTGATCTATGCCTCCGGCCATGAAGCGAATCAACAGATCCTGACCTTCGGCAATAATTATCTCATCAATAGCGGCGCTCCGATGGAAGGCAAATTTGCGGCCCACGATGCAAATACTGTTTATAGTGCCTCTACTCCCGGCATTATGGAAATCACTTATTACGACGATGGAAAAGTAGAGACTGCCCTCTGGGAATACCTGCCGGAAACAGGGCTGGAACGACAGCCCGCACGAGCGTTATTTCACTCCGCCTGCACTACACTCCCTAATGAGGATCAGGCCTTCGTCAACACCTCCTACATTCCCTGCAAAGAGCAATTGGTAAAAGCAGTCGGTATGAGTAAGTCATATGCCGCTCCGGTGCAAATAGCGGCCGGGCCGGAATACACGGCAAGCGGCTGGAAGCGACTCTGGTTCGGTGATCATTATCGCGCCAGTTGGCTTCAGTCCATCCAAACCCACTACCTGAATCTTGATACTACATTCGGAGGGCTGACCATCTACAAGAAAGGAGGCGGCCGTCAGACCACTTCCCTGAAATTTCGTTCTGCGGACGGCACCGTCTACACCTTCCGCTCGGTGGATAAAGACCCTGCTAAATCACTGAGTTATGATCTGCAGGAAACCATAGCCGTAGACGTTATACGGGATCAGACTTCCAGTCAACAGCCTTACGGAGCCATGGCGGTGGCTCCCCTCCTGGAAAAGCTCAATATATTGCACGTTACGCCTACTTTATACCGACTGCCCGATGATCCAAAGCTGGGCCCTTTCCGCCCTAAATACGGTAACCTGTTCGGTATGCTGGAAGAAAACCCCGGTAAGGAAAATAATGCCGGAGAATTGTTTGCCGGTGCCGATGAGATCGATAAAAGCGCAGACATGTACCGGCATTTCTACAAGCATCAAACTACCCGGCTTCAACTCGATGAATTCGTCCGTGCCCGCCTGTTCGATATCCTGATCGGAGACTGGAGCAAACACGAGGACAACTGGAAATGGGCGGCTTTCGACAAAGGCAACAGTCGTACCTACCGCCCTATACCCCGCGATCGCGATCATGCATTTTCCCGTCAGGACGGGATCATCAACTGGATTGCCGACCGGCCTTTCGGCATTCCGACCATTCAGAATTTCGGTTACAAATTCCATGGCATCCGCAGTCTCACTTATCAGGCGCGTCACATGGATCGATTTCTCATGGGTGAAGCTCCGAAGCAACTTTTTATGGAGCAGGCCAAATATATTCAGGATCATATTTCGGATGCCGATATCGAAGCCGCTGTGCATAATATGCCCCCGGAGATCTATGAGCACGATGGAAAAGTAATCAAGGCTAAATTAAAAAATCGGGTCCGCCATCTGAATGAAGCGGCAGCTACCTACTACGGCCTGCTCGCCAGAGAAGTAGACGTGATCGGGTCCAATGAAAAAGAATATTTTCTGGTAAACTATCTGGATAATGGAGATGTACAGGTCCGGATGTTTGACATAGATGATCATGAGAAGGGCGATAAATTGCTTTTTGATCGCACTTTCCATCCGGCAGAAACCAAAGAGGTAAGGCTTTGGGCACTCGGAGATGATGATCAGTTTGCTTTTATAGGCGGCAAAAGCCCTATCCGGTTACGTGCATTCGGTGGCCCGGGCGGAGATCTGTTTCATGATGCTGCCAAAGCGGGCAGTCTGCTGTACGATAAAGGAGATGGCACTGAATATGATTTGAATGGAAGTGCCAAAATCGTTCATCACTGGAATAAAGACCTCTACGAATATCAACGTAATCGCTTTGCCTATAATCATTCCTCTCCCATTGTAGGCTTAGCCTACAGCAGCGCACTCGGTATTGGTGGTCAGATCGGCTATTCCTTCAAATTCCGGAAATACAACAAGGAGGATTATCACAGCATGCATTCTATTGTAGTGGGCGCAACGACGGAAGGGAATAAAACGGCTGTTTATTCCGGCCGCTTTCATCAGGTATTGCGCAAGTGGGATCTGCTGGTAAAAGCCTCTATCGATGATGCCACCGTTCGGAATCGTTTTTTCGGTATTGGTAACGACACTCCAAATGAGACCGACAAATTCGGTGTAGATTACTACCAGCCCCTGCTCAGCAACTACGTTTTTTCACTGGGTCTGAAAAAGGATTTTTGGCAACATAGTGGTCTGCAATTTAAGCTTGGCCTTGAGCAACACGATTCGAAAAGAGTAGATAACACCTTTCTATCCGATACTTTCGAAAGTATTTACGGTGCCCATCAGGCCTTTAAAATGTTACCGGCAGGCGTAGAGCTGGATATCGATTTTCGCGATGAACCGGGCCTGCCTTACCGGGGTATCCGCCTGCTTACCACCTATCAATATTATGCGCTCCTCGGCGATGGAGCCGCCGACCGGAATTTCGGCGTTGCCAGCGGGGATCTGGAATATTATCTGTCCAGTCGCAATAAACATCCGTTGACCCTTGGGCTGCGACTGGGAGGTGCCTTCAGCCACGGGCAGGTGCCCTGGTATAAACTACCTACCCTGGGTTTCACCAACGGCTTACGGGGCTACGTAGAAACCCGTTTTGCCGGCACTTCCAATGCTTATTTCAACACCGAACTGCGCTACCAGCTCATGGATAAACCCACTTCCATTGTTCCCGTCAAAGTAGGAATAAAAGTCTTCTACGACCGGGGGCGCGTTT
>JAGQXH010000667.1 GCA_020436695.1 Lewinella sp.
AGAAAAAGACCAGTAAACGACTGCGGACGATATCTGCTTCGTAGAAGCGCTTTAACTGATCGTTGAGGATATTGTATTCGATAGGTGTTTGAGGATCGAAACGATCGTTGATGGCCTTCAGTTCAGCCAAGGTATTGCTCCAGTCATCGGTGTTTACCTTCAGGGAATAATAGTCGATATTCTGGATGGGGTTATTCTGGAAACCGATCACCATGGGTTTGATGGCCAGATGCAGATCTTCAAAATGAAAATCCTTCACCACGCCAACCACTTGAGCGGTAAATGCTTCTTCGAAGATACGGGTGTTGCCCCCCCGATTGGCACTGGGAATGCGGACTTGCTGCCCCACCGGATCGGTCAGGCCCAGAGCACTTACAGCCGATTGATTGAGTAGCACTTTACTGCTATCTGCCGGTGCGCCGGTAAAATTCACGCCTTCTGTCAGTTCGATACCGAAGGTGTGCAGATAGTCCTGGTCAGCACCGACAAAGATCATCTCGCGGGCCTCCTGTTCCCGCATGCCGGGCGTGATGACCCGCGCAAAAGGAAAGTATTTCCACTCACCGGGCACCCGTGTACTTACACTCACACTTTCCACCTCGGACAGGTCCTCAAAGGCGCTTTTGATCGCTTCGTACTGATTGCGAAGAACGCCGCTGTTAATATCAATGGTCACCAGGCCTTCTTTATCAAATCCCAGTTGTTTGGTCTGCACAAAATTGAGTTGCCGGTAAAAGATCAGCGAGCAGGCAATAAGACAGATCGCTGCGGTAAATTGAAAGAAGGTCACCCCTTTACGGATCGAGAACCCTCGCTCCGAATGCCTTTCTTTTTTTAGTGCTTCTACCGTAGCCACTTTCGACACCAGCCACGCAGGATAAACAATGGCTACCAAACTGACGATGAGTCCGGCCAGGGCCAGTAGGCCGATCTGCAATACAGGTACGTAGGACCAGTCAAAGGAAGCACCCAGCCATACGGACAATTTCGGTTTGAAAAAATACAACAGACTGACCGCCGCCACCAAAGCCACGGAGGTAAGCAGTAAACTTTCCGAAAAGAACTGCCGGAGCAATTGTCCTTTATTGGCTCCAATGGCCTTGCGTACCCCTATCTCCCGGAAACGGCCCATAAAGGCTACATTCAGCAGGCCGGCGTAGTTAAAACAGGCCACCAGCAGAATGATCAATGCGATCCAAAAAAAGACCTTTACATAGAAGAGATTACCCACCGCTTTATTGATCTCACCCTGCACTTCGGTTCCCTGCAGGTGAATATCCTGTACGGGCTGCAGCGAAAAACTACTGGCAAAACGCACCTCCTCCGGCCAATTCCTTTCGGCCATATTGGTGATCTTACGCTCAAGTTCCATCACATCCGCATCGGAGCGCAAACGCATATACGACAGGAAGTTGTTGTCCTCCCAATTGGTACTCACATACTCATCCCAGAAATCAAAGACCGCAGAGGCCGTTTGCGTCGGCAACATTACGTATGCATCCATGTGCGTATTTTCAGGAAAGTCTTCCAATATACCCACTACAACCGCATCAAAATAATTAGTATGCAGGGTCTGATGCAGAGCCGGTATCCTTCCAAAATACTTTTCGGCGAGGGATTCGGTGATCACTACGCCATTTGAAGTGGAAAAGATCTCATCGATACTCCCCTCTCTCAATTGAAAATTGAATACTTCAAAGAAATCGCGATCAATAGCGGATATGGGTTCATGGCTGCGCGAGGCCGGGTCATTACCCACCGTCACCCGCCCAAAGGGCATGATCTGGGTGAGCGCCTCGATTTCGGGAAAGCGTTCTTCGGCAGTAGCCCCCACCAACGGTCCGGATTGTGCGCTCACCCGAACGACGCCGTTCTCATCCTGTATCGTTTCCAGCAAACGGAATACATTACCGTGCCCCCGGTCGAAATTCTCCTCGCTGCGAATGTAGAAATTGAGCAAAAGGAAACAGAAAAAACCCAATGTCAGCCCCCCGAAATTGGAAATGGCATAAAACTTATGGGTCTTTAAATAACGGAATGCGATCTTCAGGTTGTTCAGTAACATATTTTGATGTTTTAATGCTGCGATACTGCAATGCTGCGATGCCGGGATGCTGAGATAATGTGATGATCCAATATTGCGGATTGTGGATATCAATATTTGCAACTCCTGCACCGCATTACAGCATCTCAACATTACAGCATCATAACATCATATCATTCACTCTTAAGACTCTTCACCGGATTCGCCAACGCCGCCCGGATACTCTGGTAACTTACCGTCAGGAAGGCAATGGCTACCGCCAGAATGCCCGTAATGGCAAATACCCACCAGGGAATGTTGATGTGATAGACAAAATCATTCAGCCAGCGATTCATCAGGAACCAGGCCAGCGGAGCAGCCAGTACCAGCGCGATCAGTACCAGTTTCATAAAGTCTTTGGATAACAAACCTACAATGCCGGAAATACTGGCCCCGAGCACCTTGCGAATGCCGATCTCCTTGATGCGCTGGGCGGCCGCGTGGGTAGCCAGACCAAACAGGCCAAGGCAGGAGATCAGAATAGCCAACAATCCGAAGGCCTTACAGGTAGCTGCCAAACGGGCGTCATCCTCGTAGAAACGGGCGATCTGTTCGTTCAGGAAATTACCACTGAAGACCTGTTCGGGCAGCACCCGGTCAAATACAGCCTGAACGGCAGTACTCGTACCGGCAACATTATCCGGACGGATCTTCAGGCCGGCTTCCCAGTAGTATTCTTTCCGGGTGGTCATTAGCAGAGGTTGGTGCTCCTGATGAAAAGAATGAGTATGGAAATCTTCCGTTACCCCCACAATATCCAACATCCTACGGCTGCCCAGACGCAGTTTTTGCCCGACTACTTCATCCGGATTATTGATGCCCAGTTTGCGCAACAGGGTCATATTCACTACTGCCTCGCGCATGGTGTCCGCGTGATTGAACCATCTTCCGGCCAGCAGGTCGATGCCGTACGTTTTCTGATAATCTTCATCACAAAACTTCAGTGTTATACCGTAAGGCTCATCCTCCGGCCGGGATCCGTAGCGGAAATTGGAGGCCCAGGTATTGCCGGATAAGGGTTGATCACTACTGAAGCTAACAGATTCCACGGATGGTACCGCCAGCAATTGTTGCTTTAAGGTAGATTGCCGGGAAATAGTCGTGCTATCGCTGTTGAATGAAAAAGTATAGACCAGATCTTTTTTAAAGCCAAGATCCTGCGAGCGGATGTAATCCAATTGTAAAATGGTAATGACTGCCCCGATGATCAATGCCTGAGCGATCACGAATTGCAGCACCACCAGCGATTTGCGCAGGGAGGCACCGCCCATGAGGCGCCGGCTGGCATTAGCCTTGAGCGCCTCCACCGGGCGAAAGCCGGCCAAGGTCAGAGAAGGATAAAGGCCGGCCAGCACCGTCACGCCTACTGCGATAGCCGCCAGCACTACCCAGATCTGTAGATTGGCAAAAAATGGTATATGATCCGGCACGTCGGATACGTACTTCAGCAGCGGTAGTGCCAACATAGCCAACGCTCCGCCAACTAATATAGATAGCCCTACGATCACGCCGGTCTCCGTCATGAACTGACTGATCAGTTGCCCTCGCAGGCCTCCAAGTGTTTTCCGTACGCCCACTTCCTTAGCGCGCAGAGAGGCCTGCGCGGTAGCCAGGTTGACAAAATTAAAACAGGCCATGATCAGGATGAGAATACCGATGGCCGATAGTATTTTCAGTCGGCTTTTACTGACGCGGTGCGTCCCGGAATTGCCCAGATCCTCGTTATAATGCAGGTCCGATAGTAGTTGCAGGGCATGATAGCGATCCTGGTCTCCATTCCGGCCTTTGTACTCATCCTGCCCGATCTGGGCCAGTACGCTTTCGGCCGCTTCCTCCTGATCTGCATCGTAGAGCACGGCGTAGATCTGATTATTGGAACTACAACTGCCCCAGCTTGTCTCATCAAAGAAAAAGTATTCGGCATTACCTCTAAGTGTTGGATAAGAAATAAAGAAAGGTACCGGAAAATCACAGTTATCCGGCAGGTCCGCTACTACTCCTTTCACCAACACCGGATGTATATTGTCGATCAATACCGTCTGATCCATTGCGGCTTCCCAGCTTCCAAAACATTTTTCCGCCCAACTCTCGGTCAGTACAATGGCTCCGGGCTCGGTTACTGCGGTTTCCTGGTTACCGGACAGCCAGTTCAGATCGAAGACCTGGAAGAATTCCGGCTCGACAAAAAAAGCGGTTTCCCCTTCCGCCATGCCGAGCTTCTTCAGGGGTGCTCCTCCACTCGGATTGGGGATGGTCAGGGTTGCCCACATCTCCCTTATCCGGCTCATATATTCAAACTGGCTCACCTTACTCTCGATCTCCGTCATGGCCGGTATGGGGGTGCAAACCCCGGGATCGATGCTTCCATCGGCCTCGACCTCTTCGTTGATCACGCGGACAATGCGATCATAATTCGCAAAATTCTTATTAAAACTGTATTCGTAATTCACCAGCCTGAATATCAGCAAGGCAGCCGCAATGCCGAGGGTGAGTCCGGCAATATTGATGGCGGTGTAGATCTTGTTCTTGCGCAGCGCGCGGAAAGCAATTTTCAAATGATTTAAAAGCATATTGTTGATGTTATGATACTACGATGTTGTGATGTTAAGTATGTGAGCAAAATTATTGTGGCAACCTCTGATCGCGGGAATTTTCGTGCTAATTGAGGCGGAGGTTCCCGA
>JAGQXH010000668.1 GCA_020436695.1 Lewinella sp.
AATATTTTGAAAATAAACCGGATATTGATGTCAAATTGGTATTATCCAATAAATCAACCGCTCCGGTGCTGGAAATGGCCCGGGATCACGGAATAAACACGCTAACCTTTGACCGGAATAGTTTCTACGAAACGGAAAGCCTGTTAGAACAACTACACCAATATCAAATAGACTTTATTGTCCTTGCCGGATTTCTATGGTTGGTGCCCCCCTATCTGGTGCAGGCCTATTCCGGTATGATCGTTAATATCCATCCGGCGCTGCTACCTAAGTACGGCGGCCCCGGCATGTACGGCAGTCATGTTCATAAGGCTGTCAAACAAGCCGGAGAGACGGAAAGCGGTATGACCGTTCACTATGTCAATGCAGCCTATGATGAGGGGGATATCGTCTTTCAGTCGAGTTGCCGTCTACAACCGGAAGACAGTCCGGAGGAGATCGCCAAACGGGTACTTAAGCTGGAACATGAACATTTTGCACCGGTCATAGAACAACTTATTGCAAAACATCAACGTTGAATGTCTTATATTAAAAATTCCCAATTATGACCAGACATTTAGTAATCACACTCTTGTTCGTAGGAATACTTACTGGTTTGTCGGCGCAGAGTATGAGTTGGAAGAAACACAAAAAGCTGGCCGAAGACCAAATGGAACAGGGTGAATATTATGAAGCAGCACAAAATTTCCAGGCTGCCTGGGAACAGAAACCAAAGAAAACAGAACTGATCTATCAGGCGGCCGAAGCTTACTACCTGGTGAATGACTACCGGGCTGCCGCAGCAGCTTATCAACACGTCGCAGACAGAAAGGACCTCGATCCGCTGATCGGCCTGAAATACGCCAGAAGTCTGAAGCAGGACGGGCAGTACGATAAGGCCATCGAAGTTTTCGGACAGGTTGCCGATAATTATACCGGGCAGGACAAGGCGATCCTGGACGAGATCATTCAGATGGAGATCCAGGGGGCTGAAATGGCCGGCCAGTTGGCTGCCCGTCAGGACCGGAATATGGAGCTGATCTATCCTGGAAGTTCCATCAACTCGGATGATGATGACTTTGCGCCATATCCCATCACACCTGACATGCTCTACTTCTCTTCCAGCAAGGGAGGCAAAGCGCGCATCTATTCTTCCCAGCGCCAGGGCCGTTCCTGGTCACAGGCAGATATTCCGGCTAATTTCCCGGTGATCCAGAACGGGCAATACGCCAACGGTACCCTCAGCCCTACCGGTGATCGCTTCTATTTTACCATTTGTAACGACAGCCGTACCTGGGACCCCTTGAAAACCCGCTGCGAATTGTTCGTCATCAAGCGGAATGGTACCAACTGGACCGAGCCGACCCGGCTGCCGGATTACATCAATATGGAAGGGGTTACTTCCACGATGCCGCATGTGGTACACGTGGGTGGCCGGGAGATCCTCTACTATTCTTCCAATCGGGAAGGCGGCCGTGGCGGCATGGACATCTGGTATGTAGTGCGTGACCTGGGCAGAAATGATGATGATTTCACTTTCCCGGTTAACCTGGGTCCGGTAGTAAATACCCTGGGCGAAGAGATCACGCCTTACTACGATCAGGAGGAAGGCACCCTCTATTTCGCTTCTAACGGCCATCCATCCATCGGTGGTTTTGATATTTTCCGAAGTTTAGGAGAAGAAGTCAACTGGACCATACCGGAAAATGCCGGTTTACCCGTCAATTCCGGCTCCAATGACTATGGTTTTATTATCAATCGCGATCATACCGGCGGTTTCCTGGTTTCCAACCGGCCCTTCGGTGGAGAAAAGAACAATACCCGGAATTCCGATATTTTTGAATTTACTATTGGAGGAGACCGGATCACCCTGCGGGGTAATGTATACGATAAAGAAAATGGAGAATTGCTGAATAATATCTCGGTATCCCTCTATCAGAAGTTTGACGACAAAACCGAAAACCTGTTGATCACCAAGGACTTTCAAAATGGAAGTTACCTGTTCGAGTTATTACCCGATCGCAGTTTCCGGGTGGAGGTGAACCGCAGCGGTTATGCATCGGCCGAATATAGCTTCATTACTAACGACCCGAATACCCTGACTTACGGACAGCCGATTTTCATGACTACCGGTGATCCGATCATGCGGCCGGAGCCTCCCGTTCAACGGCCTCCGGTTGCGAATAATCCTCCGATTTCGCGTGGTGACAACATGAACAATACCGACTTCGGCAATAATAATCCGGATCTGGAGGAAACGCCGGAACCTCCCGTAATGCTCAATAATTCAGGAGATGTCTATACCGCCCGCGGTACTTCCGCCAAGGACAACCTGGAGTATACTTCATCCGCACCACAGCATTCGGGTACATATTATAAGATACAACTCGTGGCGCTCGGCAATTTTGATCCGACCAGTTCCAAGCTGGATGAGGTGCGCAATATCGGCGAAGTGCAGACCGAAGAGATCGTCGGCCGCGGTCTGACCCGCGTATTGCTGGCCGATTTCTTTTCTGAAGATGACGCCATCGCTGCTCTGAACAACGTCCGTGGTGTATTCAGCAGTGCTTACATTGTAAAATACGAGAACGGTATCCGTTACGGGCGGGTGAGATTATAGCGGTTGGAAATCAACTTACTATCATTAATATGTGAGAGGAAGTTGTTTCTTCCTTATATCTATTGTTCCATTGCTTCATTGTTCCATTGTCATTGGCCACAGAAACAATGAAGCAATGAAACAATGGATCACAAACACTGTCGGTCAAAGCAGCTTTACGATACAGCGAAAAAGATAACGTCTCACCCTACCAGCCATTTAGCCCCCCTACCAGCTTCCCGGCCAGAAAGCATCCTCCAAATGCGCTGCGGTATACTTTTCCTCACTTTCCCAGACGATACTGACCACATCAAAACGGATCTCCCATTCATGCTCTGATTGCTGCATGTAGGCATGAGCTGCCCGGACCAGTAATTTTTCCTTTTGCGGCGTTACAAAAGTTTCCGGGCTACCAAAATACGCTGTTGTCCGGGTCTTGACCTCCACAAAAACCAAGATTACACCATCTTTCACGATCAGATCTACTTCCGACCGGCGGTAGCGCCAGTTTGTTTCCAATAGGACATACCCTTTGGCTTCCAGCAGCTCTTTGGCCAGTTGCTCGCCCCGACTACCCAGATCGAGATGTTTTGCCATTAACGAAGGTTTGATCAAAAAAATATCAACTAACAAAAAGCCCCTTCCCAAAAGCAGGAAGAGGCCATCCCAAAAACCGTTTTTCTTTGTAAAGTCTTAATCGTGGAATCAAACCTATAGTGAGACAGTTTAATTTTCTCTCATAGGTACAGTACTTACTAAAGCAACCATATTATACGCCCGGGCAGACTATTGCATGCCCAATTAAAGAATAACTAAAAATTGGCGACCGGATTGTAGGTAATAGGCTGTACCACTCCCCTTGCAGGAAGGCTAAGCTTGAATTTGTGTGAATTTTAACGCAGTGTTTGACAAGTGAAAGCTCTAATGCTATATCGTAAATAAACCGGCGAAGGCTCAGCAGAGCTGGTCTTGATAAATTCTCTGGAGGATGCGTCTGTGAAGTTTTCTCGAGATTAGAGGGATGAATTGTGCTATGTCGATTAACAATTGCACAGCAAATATATAAAATCTTCTGATAATATTTAAAAATCGATAAGGAATAAAATCAAAAAGGTCCCGCTCCTGACGAGCGAGACCTTCTAAACGTCTCACATTAGAAAAATTTCATCGTGAAGTTCTCGGTGAACTTCCATATCTTTTAGCCAAATCCTATTCCACCAGTAATAATTTCCGGGTTTCCTTAAATCGGCCGGATTCCAGAGTATAGTAGAATATACCGGCCATTGGGAGGTCTGACCGAACGATCTGGATAGCGTTGTATCCTTCGGAGAATAATTCCTGCTGTTGCCAGACCGCCTTACCCGCCAGATCGTAGATGGTCAGGGAAGCGTCTCCTGCGCGTGGCAGATAGAAACCGATGGTTGTCTGATCCCGGAAAGGATTAGGTTTATTCTGTAGCAATTCATAGCCCGGGTTCAGGTCCTGATCGAATACCAGCTCAATATCCTCGGGCCCTCCTTCTTTCAGGTAACCTTCGGCCTGGGTCAGCCTGGAATTTAGCGTGAGTTCATCACTAAGTTTTCCGGGTTGCAACGCTTCAAAGGTCAGCACGATCAGATCACTCTCCGAATTGACCCGGACACCCGGTGCTTCGTTCCAGCTTACTGTGAGTAAGCCATCCATTTCATACCGCCGACCAAAATTATCTTCATCCATATTGGCTTGTGAGGAGCCACCTTCCACCTTCATCAACTGCAACGTAGAAGTCTGAAAAGCCAGCGTGAACTGATAGGCTTCATAGATCTCCATATCCTTAGCCCGAAGTACCACTTTCACTTCATCCCCGGTATTCCATTCCTGTTCGGCCGTCACAAAACTCATTTTACCGGCGGAAGTTCTCTCTTCCGGATCGGCTTTACTATTAGCCTTGGCCGAGCTGTTCACATCGCCAACTTTAATGGCAATGAAATCGGCATACATTTCTTCATCCTCAAAGTCGTTGATGTTATATACTTCAGGGAAGTAGGTGGCAAAGGGATTTTCCGGTACCGGAAAGCGGAAGGAAGCATCCACAAATCGCCAGCTGCCGTTCTGAACCGGCATATCATCATCGAGGTGCAGGATGAGGCGGCGCATCCGGATCAGGTCAAAAGTGGA
>JAGQXH010000669.1 GCA_020436695.1 Lewinella sp.
AGCTCCTCCTACTTCTTGTCCGCCAACAAGCACAAAGTAAGCCCTTGAATAAATAAGATACTGAAGCCTCAAGCTGGTCTTCAACAGGCATGTTATTGCCTGAGAGGGTCAAAACCCCAAAAATCATCGGTCATGGCTCTTGTCTACCCCAATGAATGGCTGTATTTTAACAACCTGAATGGGGTAAAGCCGCTCAGTGCAATAACTATCTGGATTATCCAAGATATAAGGATCAGATACTTTGCCCATAATAGCCTCGTGTGATGGGCCCCTTCGTTCAACGTGTCAGTTAAGCGAAAGCTCCGCTTGGGCTACGCCTTCGGTTAACGGACTTAATGTTGGGCGACATCCGGGGAAAAACGAGCGGGACCTGGAAAATTCCGAGCGGGACATAATAAATTGCCGAGCGAGGCAAAGAAAACCAATCAGTACAGCCAACCGGGACTTAGAAATATAGCCGAGCGAACTGTCGACGCCGACCGCGACCCTGTCCCTGCGGGGCAAAATGTAGGTCAGCCGCTCGCGACATGAAAAATAGGGCAGAAAAAATGCCGAGTGAGATTGAAATTTAGCCGGGAAAGACATAACATGTGGCCGAGCGGGACCAGGAAAATAAATATGGGACGATCGCCCAACATCCGCTAGCCGCCCAGCCTCCGCTGGGCTTCGGCCGATCGTCTAGCGTAACGTTGTGTGTGATGAAAAAAATAACAGAAAATGAGCGTTGCGACAAATTTTGAAACATTCTGTAAAAGCTTGTTGATTGGGACTGTCCAACGTTCAACTATTTCAACAAGGTATTTAGCGATTTGCAAAAGACTAAATAAAGATTTTTGGGATATGGATACAACATCAGGAGGCAGATATGTTGGCTCTTTTGGCAGGAATACAGCAAATAGTTGGGTCAGCGATATAGATATGCTTTTTGAGATGCCTTGGTCAATCTATACAAAATACAATGGCTACGTCTCAAACGGTCAATCGGCACTACTTCAAGCCGTCAAAAATTCAATTAGCACAACCTATCCAACAACATATTTGAAAGGGGACGGTCAGATTATTACAGTTTCTTTTAGCGATGATACGAAATTTGAAGTATTACCTGTTTTTAAACATGAAGATAGCTCATACACTTTCGCAGACTCCAATGGTGGTGGTGGCTGGAAAAAAACGAACCCGATTCCTGAAATAAATGCAATATCAACTGGTGATATTCTCACAAACAACAATTTACGTCCTCTTTGCAGAATGGCTCGTTCTTGGAAATTTTACTGTAATGTACCAATTAAAGGAT
Organism: Lewinella sp.; assembly: GCA_020436695.1. Taxonomy (GTDB): domain Bacteria; phylum Bacteroidota; class Bacteroidia; order Chitinophagales; family Saprospiraceae; genus Flavilitoribacter. Next base: position 1,295 of record JAGQXH010000669.1, read on the forward strand.
TACTTATTGATACTTTGGCTTACCGATTTTTAACAAATTGGAGCGATAGAGATAAATCCTATTTATATTACGATTGGATGAGCAGAGATTTTTTCGCTTATCTAAAAGACCAAAATAAAGACCAAACCATATGGAACGCAATTGGTTCTGGTCAATACATCTATAACTCGGACAATTTTCGCTATAAAGCCACGATTGCTTATAATAAATCTTTGGAAGCCATAAAATTGCAAACTGACAATTATGAATGGTCTGCCAAACAAAAATGGAGAGAAATATATGGATACCGATTCCCAGATTAAAATAGTAGAAGCTCAAATAAGAGAATGTTTTGGGCGAGTTGTTTGGAGCCATAAGACCCAAGAAAAATGTGCTGATATTATTTCCAATAGACACAATTGGGTTAAGATTATTCAAATTATTTTATCGGCTTTGACTACAACAGGAGTTTTAGTTGCAGTATTTGGCGAAAATCAAACAATTGGAATAATCACTGCTTCAATTTCCGCTATTCTTTTTGGAATTAATACTTATGTCAAAGGACATGATTTAGGAGAAATAGCACAAAAACATTCGGATGCGGCTTCTGATTTATGGGATATAAGAGAGAAGTATTTGTCATTGCTAACGGATATTAAGTCAAGAATTATATCGATTGAAGAAATAATTGAGAAACGAGACGAATTACAAGAAAAACTTGGCGGAATTTATAAGGGAAGTCCAAGAACAATTAGCGAGGCATATAAAGAGGCTACAAAAGCTTTGAAAGTTAATGAAGAATTGACCTTTTCAGATGAAGAAATTGACCTCTTTTTACCGATTGAATTGAGAAAAGGAAACACCACACACAATAAATAAGCCTTCAATCGGTCGGCACGACCGAGATTGAAGGCCGTGTTGAACGGAGTCGCCCACCGAAGGCGTTAGGAAAAAGCAAATAAAATTTGTTGGAATTAGATCTTGGAAAATGGTTGAGCCACTTCCGATGCAGCAGAAAGTGAAGACCGAGCTAGACAAATCTGGATGCTGTTCTGATTATCATAGGGCTTTACGGCCATCCAGGCCTGTTTTTTAATTGGAGTGGCAGAGCGTACCCAGGCTTTGCCGAGGCAAAACGTCCAATTAAGATCTTGTAGTATTGCTAGTGGCCAAGCTATCCTTTCCGGGCGGTCCTCGAACCGGATCGAGCGTGGATAGCAAGACTAAAGTTCCGGTTTTGCATTGCGGGCAACGATTTACTATCAGCCCTTTGCTTTCCCAGAAGTCCTGCCAGTTGGTCGATTGTTTTTGGCTAGTATGAGGGAATAACCTTTGCTTCCAGGATGCGGCCAGGATGCCGTAATGTCGGATACGACAAAATCCTTTGGGCAGGAAGTGCAAGCTGAGTCTACGCACAAATTCAGTAGCCGACAATGTCATCACCTTATTGAGGTTAGCGTGGCGATAGTCTTTGTAGCGGAAGATCACCTGTTGTTGATCGTACTGGATAATGCGATGATGACTGATGGCAATATTGTGCGTGTAGCGAGCCAAGTACTGAACCAGACCTTTTTTGCCGCCACAGGGCGGTTTAGCGTAAACTACCCAGTTTTTGGCATGGAGCTGGCGGAATAAATCCGGTGTATTGCCCAGTCCCAGTTGTTGTAACAGTAGCTCAAGTCGTTCCAGGAATAGCCCCTTAAAGACCTTTGACAGCGCCTTTACCGGGAAAAGGAATTTACCCTTTCCTTTGGCCGGCTTCCACTTGCCGGCTAAATTCACTCCACCGCCGGGCACTATGCAATGCACGTGAGGATGGAAACTGATGTTACTTCCCCAACGCCTGTCCCGTACCGCTAGGTCGGGATGTGTAAGACCATAGTGGCGCCGGTCTGTGCCCCCAAGTACTTGTGATTCCAGCCGAAGTCATTGATGGTCTGCCATGCGGTTTGCATGAGTAGAGCATAGATCTGCCGGGGATAAACCAGGCAAAGCTCATTGATTTGATGTGGTAAAGTGAATACCAGATGATAATAGGGGCAATCAATGAACTGTTGCTGCCGGGCCTCAATCCATCGCTCCTTCTGTGTATTTTGACACTGAGCACAGTGGCGGTTGCGACAAGAATATGCTTACCCCCAAAAATCGAACCAGTAGCTTAATTGTTAAAATCGTATCTTAAGCTACTAATTATGAGCAAAAAAAGGAGAAATTTTAGTTCGGAATTCAAGTTAAAGGTAATCCTGGAAGCCTTGAAAGAAAGGTCGACGCTGAGCGAATTATGCCAGCGCTATGATCTACATCCAAACCAGATCTCGAAGTGGAAAAGGGACTTCCTAGAGAACGCGAAGTCCAACATGGGCCCCTCCCAAGAAAAAGCATCTAAGGACCAGGAGGCCGAATTGGAACGGCTATACAGCAAGATCGGTCAGTTGCAAATGGAGGTAGATTTTCTCAAAAAAAAGCTGGGCTAGTGGATCGATTACAGCGCCTCAAATTGGTAGACCCCAATGCTGTACTCAGTATTCGTCACCAATGCGATCTGCTAAATCTGCCCAGAGGCGGGTACTACTACAAGCCCAAAGCGATAAGTGCCTTAAATGCCTATCTGATGAAGCTGATCGACATGCAATATCAGCGCACACCCTTCTACGGCGTGCCACGCATGACCGATTATCTGAATCACGCATGTGGTTTTGCGGTCAATAAAAAACGGGTAGAGCGATTATATAGATTAATGGATATCAGGGCTTTAGGCCCCAATCCATATACGTCCAAAAAAGATCCTAGCCATAATAAATATCCATACCTGTTAAGGGAGCTGGATATTACCGCACCCAATCAAATTTGGGCTGCTGATATCACCTACATCGGTATGAAATACGGCTACATGTATCTGTTTGCCATTATTGACCTGTACTCTCGCTACATCATTGCCTGGGATATTGCCAATTCCATGACCTCTGAATGGTGTCAGTATGTGGTCAAGCAAGCGCTGGAATATTACCCTACTCCTGAAATTTTCAATACCGATCAAGGGGCTCAATTTACGGCCGATAAATTCGTAGCCCTGATCTATGACAACGGCATCAGGATGAGTATGGACGGAAAAGGTAGAGCCATTGACAACATTTTTATCGAACGATTTTGGCGATCTGTCAAATACGAATATGTCTATCTCAATCCACCCAATGGAGGAAAAGAACTCTACGATGGGATGCAGGAGTACATGTGTAAGCAGAAGGATGAACAGTTTTAGGCAAAATAAACTGGACAGATTTAGGCAGGATGAATTGAACACTTTGGGCACATAAACTTACGGATTTTGTCCAAGAATCAACCTTCTGATTTGGCGGCATTTTCAAAAATGGTTCTGCGATTAGTCAGTCGATAGCTTTTACCGGCAAGCTGGATAATCTCGCATCGATATAGCAGCCGATCCAGCATGGCGGTTG
>JAGQXH010000066.1 GCA_020436695.1 Lewinella sp.
ATAGGTACCCACAAAATCCCATTTCAGAAAAGATCGACTTCCTGATTGTGGATCGGACAGGGATGTAGTGACTAAAAAGCGAAGAAATTCCTGCTCAATTACATTGCCTGCGTCATTGATCACTTTTTTCGTGTATTGATCCACATCGATCCTTTCCGGCTCCGGCACACCGTGTAGGGGCTCCAGGTCCGAAATGTAATTCCTACCGTCAGTGGTTGATACCGACAACTGATAGGATCGCCCTACCTGCACCGGATAATTCCCCATGACTACCGTCCGATACCAGCCATCTTCTACCATAGGAACATCAAGCCCACGTCCGCGGTCATCCACCACTACGACCGAGGCATCCCGAACCGGATGGGCAAAGCCCGAATTTTGTGCATCAGACAATGAAGTAATGCGTACGGAAACCATGGTAGAGTCGCCAACCGACAACGTTCCGCGAATGCTGAGCCCCACACCGGTTTCTATTGGTAGCTCCAGATCGACATCATTGACGCAAGCCCCCAGGCTCAGCATACCGACGGCTATCAGGCATCTGTATATAAATAACCGGCTCATATGGTTTCAAAATTGAAGGTCAGGGCCGGGAATACGCTGCCCAATACGGAAAGCTTGTTGGCCTTGGGCAAACCAAACGGTCGCTGGGTAAAGAACACAGAGAAAGCATTATCCCGTCCGTAAACATTATAGAGCGAGAGCGTCCAGCTCGTTTTTATTTTTTTGGTCAGTTTATGACTCTGTCCCATGGTAAAGGCCAGGTCGAGGCGGTGATAGTCGGGTACGCGCAGCTGGTTCCGGTCGGAATAGATGGGCACTACCAGGTTGTTGAGTTCCTGATAAGAGCCGATAGGAGCCGTCGTCGGACGTCCGGTGCCGTAGATGAAGTTGAGGGTAAGGGTATAGCGCTGGGTCGGCTGGTAGTTGAACACCAGGCTCAGGTCATGCGGTTTGTCAAAATTACTCGGGAACCAGTTTTTCTCGTTGATGCCTTCCACCTGGCGCTCCGTCCGGGAAAGGGTATAGCTAAGCGTGCCGTTGACGATGCCTTCACGCTTGCGAATGCTCATTTCCAGGCCGTAAGCCCGGCCTATGCCCGAAAGCAGCTGGGTTTCGAGCTGTTCATTTATCGTCAGATCAGCAAAATCCTTATAATCAAAGAGGTTGTCGATCAGACGCCCGTAGGTCTCGATGGAGGTTTCCCAGAGATTATTTTTGAAATTCTTGAAGTAGCCGATGGAGAAATTGTGTGAACGTAGGGGTTCTATGTATTCGGTACTCAATTGCCACAAACTACTTGGCGTAGGGGAATTGGTGTTGGCGATCAGATTAATGAACTGGGCCGTACGGCTGTAACCGGCTTTTATCGAGGCATTCGGCCCCAGCCGGTAACGCATGGATAATCGCGGCTCCAGGCTGTAGTAATCCGCGATCACCTTGCCGCTGCCGTAGGTGGTAGTGCGAATCAGGGTTTCCAGGCTGGGATTTTCCGGATCGGCATACTCATTGATGGTTTTCGGCCCCAGAAATTGGTAAGCGGCAAACCGTAGTCCTCCGGCAATACTTAGGGCCGGCGACAGCTTCCAGTTGGCATTCAGAAAAGCGGCGGATTCCAGGGCCTGCTCCCGCTCCAGTCGCTGGGTGATCACCTGCGACAATTGCCCGTAGGGGCGGATAGCCCCGGGATCTACCTGATAAAGTATGGTAGAAAAACCGGCATCCCACTGCACATCCGAACTGGGAGTATAAGTCAGGTGTTCTTTGAGTTTGTAATAGGTGATATTGTTCTCCAGTTCGGAGGCATCGGCTCCGTCCAGATCCAGTTGCGTGCTTTCATAACGACTGGCGGTGAAGGACAGGCGGGAAAACAATTCATCCGAAAATATCTTTTTGTAGATGGCTTGCCCCATGAGCGTGCGATAATCGTACCCAAACAGCTCATTGTAGGTAAATCGATCCTTGGAGGTGTAACCGGAAAGCGCCAATGTATTGTTTTCGTCAATGCGATGGGTATAGCGAAAGTTGAGGTCGTAGAACTGGGCCGAACTCCGCTGGATCTCCGGGATCTTGATGAATTCCAGAATCCAGTCGGAATAACTGCTCCGAAAGCCGGTAATAAAGGAGCTTTTATCTTTGGCCACGGGGCCTTCCAGACTTATTTTCGTCGATACCAGGCCTACACCGCCCTTCACCCGGTAATCCTGAAAGCTGCCATCCCGCATTTCCACATCCAATACGGAAGCCAGACGGCCGCCGAACTGTGCCGGCAGGTTGCCCTTGTAAAGCGTAACAAAGCTGATCAACTCCGGATTGAAAGTACTGAAGAAACCCAGCGCGTGGGAAGAGCTGAACAGCATGCCCTCATCCTGCATGATCAGGTTTTGGTCCACTTCCCCGCCACGTACGTTAAAACCGACCGCTCCCTCTCCTACCGTACTCACCCCCGGCTGCAACAACAGACTTTTCACTACATCCACTTCCCCCAGGAAACTGGGCAATTTATTGATCGATTTCACATCCAGCTGTTCCACTCCGATCTGGGCGCTTTCTACATTGACATCCACTCCTTCAGCTTTCACCAGTACCTCCTTCAGATTGATCGCTTCCTTATCCAGCCTGACCGGCAATTCTCCATCTCCCAGCACGGCCACCAGTGCCGCCATTTCCTGATAACCAACGTACTGAATGACCACCTCGTGCTGTCCGGCGGGTACTTCCACTTCGAACGTTCCGTCCGCATCAGTGGCGGTTCCCAAATCCAGGTCCGAAAAGAATACGGTAGCACCAATGATGGGTTCTTCGGTCTGTGCATCGATAATGGCACCCCGGATCAGTGCTTTACCGGTGGGACGAAGACTGTTGAGATCACCAACCGTAATATCGGGTTCGCGGGCTACCGTTTTGCCGGCGGCCTGATCATCTAGGGTTTCATAAAAATCAGCGCTATAGTTCTCCTGCAGGAAAGCAGCCGGCAGTAAGACGATGCCGTAATCCCGATACACCAGGTATCGAAGTGGCAGTCCGGAAAGCAGATCATCCATCACCTGCGTCAACGGTGCAGCTTCGTACGTCCCACTTCGTTTAACGACAGGAAGATCCTCCTGTCGATAGTAAAAGGAAACGGGATACTTTTCCTGAATGGATGTCAGTATATCGGGAATGGACTGTTCCTGAAAAGTTGCTGTGATCTTCAACTCTTCCAACGTCTGGCCGGAAAGCAGACATGCACAGCACAAGAACGCCCCCACGGTGAGTGATCGGAAGAACGCTTGCATACAGTTGGTTTATTATGAGGAGGTACACAACAGACGATTCACGGCAGGCGGGAATTAAGTACCGAAAATGGAGCAGTGGTCCTGCTCATGGTGGGGGCACGATCATTTTCATCCTGCTCTTCCCGTTCCCAGTTTACCGTAGGCCGTTTGCCGGAACACCTACGCTCGTTTCAAGTAAAGGTAGAGCTAAAATCAGATATATTGCTACTGCATTGGTGTAAATTATACGACCGATCCGCTTATATCAATAAAATACCGATCCCGGCCAACAATAGCAATAAGAGCAAGAGGATCAGTCTTCTGTCTTTTTTACGGATAAGTTGCATGTTCAGGGTGTCTTTCTGAACGATGACCTTATTGCCCACCAATACCACCCGCAACAAAATAGCAGCGATCAGGGCGTAAACCAGGAGATAGATCTTGTCCATCAATACCATATACCCCACATCCGGCAGAGCGGAATTATAAGACTGTTGCAGGAATACGGCTGAAAGTAACCCCCCAATAGGCAAAGAAATTCGGGCATCGATGCTGGCCGGATTGATCAGCAAGGCCCCCAGGCTTACACTGATCACGATCAGCAGGGGCAGGAGCAGTTTGAGGATGAAATAATTAAAAGGACGACGCAATTGCAACCGAAAGATGAAATTGCTGAAATTCGCCTCCTGTTTGCCATCTGCGCCGAAACTGACCGGGTAGTGATGAAAAGCACTTTCCACATCAGCACCCTGAATGGTCCAGCCGGGCAAAGACAGATCTTCCCGGATATAAGTAGCCCCTTCTTCCGGCAGGTAGATCAATGAATCGATAGGATAATCGACATTTTCGATCTGCACATCCAAACCGTGCTGATCCAGTGGGAAGCGTTCCAATTCGAAGGCGTGGTAGAACCGGCCTTCATAACGCATACCATTATAATAGTAACCATCGTCCTGTAGCAGAGGCTCTTCGTAGAAAGGTTCGATGGTTGCGCCCCATTTTTCCACCGCATTGACGAATTCAATATTCATGGGATCGCGTTCTCCCTTCCACTTGAACCACATGTAGCAGTCGATATAGTAAGAGTGCTGGTTGATGTCCAGATCGTAGATATTGATCAGATAGATGCCGGTGTAAACTTTTTGCTGGTCTTCCTGAGCCAGAGCAGACCCGGTCAGCCCCAGCAAAAGTATGAACAGGAGATATCTTTCCAGACCAGAGGTCAGCCTGTTTCCACGGGATTTCAGGTAGTGGTGCTTCATGGGTTGAAGCTAAAAAAAATACCAATATCTAGGGTGGGTTTTATGCATGGGCTTGCAGGGATAGCATGGGTTGCGTAGTCCCCGCTATCCCTGCCATTGCTCATAACCTACATTGGTTTCCGAAAGATCGAGTGATCGATACCTGTGTTCAGCTTAATATCGCCGGACAGTGCCTCCATCCAATTAGCTCCTTCGTTCACATTCCCTTCCCAGTCGGAAGGTGCGTAACGGCGTTCCACCGGGAATTTCAGTCCGTCCACTTCTCCGTATTTAACCTCCATAAACAAAGGTGCACTCCGGTTGAAAGCCATCACCGTAAACAAGAAGTAATCCACCAGTTTGGTCTGCGGGTTAATATACAGTACGTAGGTGTCCTGCGCATCACCGACACTATCTCCAAAAGTTACCTTTACCCGGTGATAAGTCGTGCCATTCCTATCCTGATCTTCCAGCATTTCGTGTTGTACGCCGGGGTCGAGTAGCTTGTACATCATATTGAGCCAGTAGAAATTGGTCTTACGCGAAAACATGGCCCGGTTGGTGTACTGCGGATCGGTCATTAACTCTCCCTCATAGGTCATCCAGGCATTTTGCCCGTCAAAGCCCTGGATGATCTCTCCCGCTTGCTCGGGCATCAGGGACTGACTGTGTTCATCGTATCTGGCCCAGGAAAGCTCACCGTCGTATACATAGCGTTCGAGGGACACGTCTTGCTTACCGCTGGCCGGATTGCGATAAGTATAGGTGTACTCCAGGTCTTGCAGGGCATGCCAGCGGTCGAGACCGCCCATGGTCTGTATCATTTCCTGCACCAAAGCAGTAGCCGGATTATCCGTGTTCATCGTGCCGGCATCCGTGGAGGCCGCTGGCCGACAGGCTATCAAGGAAGAAAGCAGTGCTAAGAGTAAGATTGGCTTCAGTTTCATGAGCTGTTTTTTTGTTGGTAATATTCCTCAAACAGGCGTTTGACTTAAAAAGATGTGATCTGCCAGGATTCAGTGGGAGGATTTTTTAGGGAACGTCCAGATGCGGACAGGAAGTTTGTTTGGCGGTGCTCGGTGCCGGGTATTGGGTACTTGGAAGGAGTAAATGAATTATACCGGTTACCCATGGATAAGCCTAACGAATCTTCAGCTAAAAACCAGCAAGCAGATCATTTGTGCGACATTGATCCCTGAACCGGGCCCCCAGTATCTAACCCCCAACTACAACCTATTCCCCTTCACCAAAATGGTACTCCGGATCGCTTGCTCCTTCAAATGCAGGAATTTCTTACGTTCCTCGTCTTGCATAAATTGTTGAAATTCTTCCTCCGAAGGGAAGCTCACAAAATGGATCTCGTAGGGGCTTTCTATTGCCGCTTCGATGACCGATCCTTCCGGCGGCCGAATACGAAACAATAGTTCTCCGCGGTATTGAGCGATCAGAGGAATGGCGGCGGCTTCGAATTCGTCAAATATTTTTTCCTGGCCGGATTGCAGATAGATCAATTGGGTAAGGTAGATCATGAGACCATTGTGAATTACCGGATGAAGAAAATAATAGTGTAGAAAAATCACATCCCCGTCGGATGCCCGTCCAGACTCACCGTATTTTTCTCCTGCCAGTATTCCCGGATGCCTGCTTCTCCTTTATTATCCGCCCAAACGGTGAGCAGATCTCTTTCGGCCACAAAATCCATGTAAGGAATGGACATACCGCAGGAGGTCTGTACCAGATCCACCTCAATATCTACCAGCTGACGGGCACCGGTCATGGCCGGAAACAAAGAGATATAGTCGGGCCATTCCGGATCATCGATATGATACACGCGGGCGTGCCCGTATAACCGAAGGATCAGCGGTTTGCCTTCAAAGGCGCAGAACATGACGGTGATGCGATCATTCTCTTGAAGATGCGTTGCGGTCTCATTACCACTTCCGGTCAAATTGAGCCACATTACGCGATTGGGGCCCAATACGCGAAAAGTATCCGTGCCTTTAGGTGACAGGTTGATCCGGCCGGTGGCCATGGCCGTGGCGACGAAGAATATTTTTTGTTTTTCGATGAATTCCTGATGATCCGGGCGGATCTGAGGGAGTCTTTTTCCCATGTCGAGTGAGTTTTGGGTGCAATGAGAGTAAATGTTCACGTATTTGAATATAACGGGCATCTACTCATCAGTATTTAAGAAATTAGAACCCACTCGCCGGCGATAAAGTTCCGATCAGACTCACAATACTTCCCGCTGATCGATCTTGGTTTCATCCAAAACAATGCCGAAACCCGGTGCAGCGGGCAGCGGGAGAATCCCGTTATCCGTCAGTGGAGCATCCTTCTGAAAGTGTAGTTTGTAGCCTACGTGATTGATCAGATATTCCACCAGGGGGCAGACTTCCGGCGACTGGCTGGCCACTACGTGCAGGGCCGCATGAATGTTGTGTCCGTGCGGGAATACCTTTGCCCCGAAAGAAGAGGCCAGGTGGCAGATCTTGACCAGTTCGCTCACCCCGCCGCACCATTCCGGATCGGCCTGAACAATCTGGATCGCTCCATTTTTAAGGTAATTCAGTGCCTCCCAACGATTGTAGAAATGTTCGCCGGTAGCCACGGGGATATTGGTACTTTGGCTAAGTTGAATAAAGCTCTCCAGGCGCTCGGTGGAGAATGCCTCTTCTATCCAGTATGGCCGGTACTGCTTCACGGAGTCGGCCCAGGTTTTGGCAAAAGACAGGTCCCAGGCATTGAAGGCATCGAACATCAATTGAGCGTCAAAACCAACAGCTTCCCTCAGCTCTGCCACCAGGTCGATGCAGTGCTGCAGCCCAGCCGTACCGCTACCCGGCCCGTAGGCCATGAACCACTTTTGGTGCAGAAACCCCTGGTTGAACAGTTCTTTGGCCTTAGGTCCGGCTTTGCCTTTTTCTACGGTATAGCCCAGGCAACTGCCGTACACTTGCACTTCATCACGCGTAGCACCTCCCAATAGCTGATAGACCGGAGCATTGAAATATTTGCCGCGCAGATCCCACAGCGTATTATCTACCGCACTGAGGGCCATCATGTAGTGCCCGGAGCGGCCGTGCCGGTTGCGGCGGTATAATTGATCCCAGAGCTTTTCCACGGCCAGAGCATTTTTCCCGATCAGAAAACTTCGCATCTGGGCCAGGATGGGCTGGATCGTCTCCGGATCGAGATAACCATACAGGCCTTCCAGTCCGCCACGGGTACGGATACGTAGGTAGTCGTGCGTAAGCCGCCCCTTCGTCTCCACCGGATTTACGCGATCATGATAGAGAGCGGGTCGTTGATCGGGATAAATATCAATCGGTTTCGCCTGATACTGGCGGTTTACGCCCGGTACGCTGAGATAAGGACCGGAAATGCGCAAAATATCCACCGCTTCGATGATCATGTCCGGGTCATCGGCATATTCCAGAAGATTCATCCGGGTAGGCCAGGGTAAAAAAGCAAAAGCGGAAGCCTTGGACAATTGCCCCAAAAAACGACGACGCCCGGCATCGGTAACGGGTTGTAGTTTCATTGTTGTGGTTGGTTTTTGTTTTGTATTGATCGGTAACCAGTGCAGTTAGCAACAAGCTACACCCCTTATTATCAAGGCATTGCCATTGGCTATGGTTTTTCATCACTTGGTTCTGGCTGAACTAGTCGGACTAACGGCCATCGACTGATGACCAGCTTAATTGATAAGACGAAAGGCCGGGGAAATGCCCTTAAGAGAGCTCGTGTGAAAGCATTTTGTCAATACCGCGACTGATACAGATCTTCCAGTGGCGTATTCTTGATCGTTTCCACAAATTTCACCAGATGCTGGATCATATGTTCCCACATGATCTTGCCTTTTTCAGCGGTAGCTTTGGTCGGATTCCCCAGTATACCGCTTTCGGAGATCTTACTGGTACGCACATACCAGCTTACACCCCGGTCGGAATCGTAATCGAGGTATTTACTGCCAAAAGAAAGCGTACCGTCCACCGCCTTGTCCATTTGCACCATTTGCGGCCGGATGGCCAGAGTGGTACTGGTTTCAATCTCTCCGGCGTGGATGTCATTGGGCGTTTCGATGAGATTGTAGAGATCAACGTCACTGGTTTCGCCCGTATCGACACAAACGAAAATGTGGGCGTCGCGGTTGATCATCTGCGCGGCGTAGCTCAGGGTAGGTGCATTATCTCCGTGACCATTCAGTATGATTATTTTTTTCACCCCGTTCTTGGCCAGTGACATGCCTATATCATACACAAAGCGCGACAGGGCATCATTGGTCACGCTGATCGTACCCCGGAAATCTTCGTGATGATAGGATACCCCGAAAGGAATGGCCGGCAGCACCAGCGGCTTGGGATCGGCACAGGCCAGCGCTACCTGATGAGCCAGATATTTGGCATCGAAATAATCGATATCGACCGGCAGATGAGGCCCGTGTTGCTCGATGGCCCCACAAGGCAGTATAACCGTGTCCATCTGTTGGAGATAAGCTTTGACTTCCGGCCAGGTCATCAATTCCCAGAGGAAATTGGGTTTGGATTCGTAGTTCATTTTTTGGATGTTTGGATGTTGNGACGTTTGGATTTTTGGACGTTGGGATTTTTGGATATTGGGACGTTGGGATTTTTGGATGTTGGGATGTTTGGATGTTGGGACGATTGGATGTTTGGATGTTGGGATCAGAAATTTTACTTACCATGCTGATCAGCTTAAAGATCATCAAAATAGCGCGACATTAAGCTATGGTAGGATTATTAGCACCGTAAGGTACACTTTCCAGAAATTCCTGGTCCACTTCGAATTCCCCGACTTTCCCTTTTTCCAGTTTTACGGCCCCATTGGCGTAAGGCAAGATCAGCTGAAATAACGGCTTACGGACCGACCGGGGAAGATCCGCCAGATTACTGCGCTCCTGATCGAATCGCAGTTGCAGGATCTCCGGATGGGGTTTGGCCAGTTTGCGCGTCCTTTCGTTGGCAGCGATCAGCCCTTTGCTGAGCAAAAGGTAATAGAGATGTGCCGCATCGGAGCCGATCTGTTTGACACTTTTTTCTTCCAGTGCTTTTAATGCCCGCGTGATCTGGGCATCCGTATAGCCGCAACGCCGGGGATCTTCATCCAGTGCCTTGAGCATACCGATAATGCGCCGGCACTTTTCACAATTCCCGCAGGGATACATCCGGCCATCCTGCTCGTGGGCAGCATGGCAGGACACCTGATGCTGCTGCAGTTCCGGGTAGCGTTTGACCAGCACCTTGAGGATCAGCAACTCCGACAGGCTCCGCAGCATGGAGTATTGGTAAATGCCCCAACCTTTGCGGGCATAGTAGCGCGTCAGGGCATTATCAAAATACTTGCTCTGATCATAGAGGCCGTGGTAAGAAGTAATGCCCTTGAAATTGCTTTTCAAAGTGGTATCGTATTCATTCCCGATCAGAATGTGCCGAATGCCGCGTTTGCGCACCACCGGCAGCACTCCAAACAAAAAGACGGCCACCGTCCACAGCCGAATGGGATAGATATCGGCCCGAACCTGTGCGTAATCTTCGCGAATGAAGGGCATCTGGCGCACCATCCAGTTGAAAATTCGGTCGCTGTTACACCAGGGTTTTACCGTATTCGGCTCGATCTCCTTGTAATATTTGTAGGCATTAACCGCCGTAAACCAGTGCCTTCCGGATTCGTTGATGAATACCGGATGCGCGGTACCGATCTCGCGCACCAATCCGTAAGTGAGCAGACTGTCTTTACCGCCGCTGCTGAGTATGGCATAGTGATCTTTGTCCGTTTGCACCTGAGTTTTGACCAGCCGCAGATGTCCATAGCGGCTGTTGACAAATTTGACTGCTGCCGCTGTGTATTCTTTCTGCTGCACCGCTTCCAGTTGATTGAAAGGCGCTTTCAGAAATTCATTCGGCTGCAAAAATTTATTGACGTAGATCTCCCGGGAGGTATTTTCCATCATATCCCGCAGGAAGCGCTGATCGGTTTCGTCGTACAGGCCATCGAATTCGATCTCTTTAAAAAACAAGCCGTAGTTGAGCGCCACCTGTGCGGCCATCACCGAGGCCAGATTAACATCCTCAGCCTGAGTGGGATCAAAATAGACCTGATCATAGGAATAGATCAATTCATTGCTCGCCAGGCTGCCGTCCATTTGCTGAACGGTATAAGTGGCTTTTACCCGCTTTTTCTCCACTACCAGTTCGTGAACAGACAATTTTTTCAACACCTGTAAAGCCCTGCTGTCATTCATAACGTTCTGTGTATTTTTTCGGATTGGTCGGTAAAGACCGGCTTCCGGTCCATTATCCTTCGACCGTTGAAATGATTTTATTTATTTCAGTGAATACTTTGATGCATAATACGGTCATAGGTCACAGGTACAACATCAAAAAACCAAGAAAAGAATTCCCGTAGCTTTGATCGTACAGGCCAAATATAGGCCCAAAACGGATCGAAACGTCCACTAACCGAAATGTCATGAGCTCTTTTCCCGGTTTTTTCAAGCGGATCGATTGGCCCAACCATATGATGGCCTTCATCAGTACCCTACTAGGTGTCTGGCTGGCGATCTATCTGGGTAACTCTAATGAACACCACCAGGAGGTTTCCCGTATGAAGATTGCCCTGGCCAGCGTAAAACAGGAAATCCAAAATAATAACCGCAAGGCCGGGAATCACATTGCCCACCTGGATAGTTTGCTGAAAGCCGTGACTATCTTTTCCAAAATGATCGATGAGGAAATGGAATTGGTGGCTACCGAAAGACAAATGAATGATTTTCTAAACACCTACAGTTGGTTTCTTTCCGTAGGGGACAAACGTCTACAGAAAGACAGCTTCTACATTTATGATGCCAACCTCAATCTGAACCTGCAACTCATGACCGTATCGGATATTGCCTGGGAAAACACCAAGCTGATGGATGTACTTCACCTCATCGATACCCAGACGGCCTTTCAGCTGCATGGCGTTTATCGACTTCAGGATGAAGCACAGCGATCACTCAATGAAGCCATGGATATCATTAAGAATCTGTTCCAGAACAATCAGGATAGCGATGCCGTGACGCACACCATCATTAATGATCTGAAGGGACAAATGCAGTTTGCCTACAATATGGAAATGGCGTTGCAGCTGAATTATGACGCTATTCTGGCGAATTTGGAGCAATGAGGTTTGAGGGCGTGGAATTGCGTGGTCCAATACCCGTAGCCTCCTCTAAAGAAACCGGTAGCGGATACCCCAACTCCCCCGGACAATAGCATTTTCGCCAACAATTGGAGCCAGTTCCAGGTGAAAGCCGAAACGTTTATTCTCGAATGGATAGATATTCATGCCGATGGGCAAAAGTATTCCGGCACCTAAATTTTCGGGATCAAAGCGAAACCCCAACCCCACATAGGGATTAATCTCTTCGCTTCGGCCGATCCTGAGCGCGCCGATACCTTCCAGGGCAAGCGTTTCAAAGAGCACATCCGTTGAGATCCGGAATTCTGCCATAAAATGACGTCCTGCCTCGTAATTGATCCCCACGAAACCTATTCTGGATTGATGAAAACTGACGCCAAACTGAGCAGTGGCATTTTGGGCGACGAACAAAAGGGTAAGCACCAAAGCAGAGAGATAGCCTTTAGGTTTCATTTCTTGTTTTTAACTGAAGTGAAGAGCGTTTTGCCTGGCTAAACATAAAAGAAAAAACCTGCTGTTTATACTTAGCTGTACATTTTAATAGGAGCTTAACAGTTGTTGCCGCACCGGCAGACGATACACCCGACGCCCGCCGGCATTATAAATGGCATTGCATATAGCCGCAGCCACCGGAGGCACCGATACTTCCCCCCCACCCATGACGGAAGCTTCCGGCCGGTCGATCAGCCGAACTTCAATATCCGGGGTATCCATTAAGCGCATGGTAGAATAAGTCACCCAGTCTTTGCTGGTGATCTCATATTCATCAAAAGTTACTTCTTCCCACAGTGTCCAACCGGCCGCCTGTATAATACCTCCCTGTACCTGGTTTTTCATGCTATCCGGATTGATCACTTCTCCAACATCGACAGCCACCCAGCACTTCAACAGTTTTACGGTCCCACTCCCCGGATCCACATGCACCTGAGCGGCCATCGAGCAATAGGCCGCATTGTTCTTGTAGCGACAAAATGCAAAACCCAGCCCTTCATTTTCTGCCGGATCTACTCCGGCGATCATATCGCGAACGGCCTGTATCACATCCAGTGCCCGTTCGTCCTGCAGGTGTTTTATTCTAAAAGCTATGGCATCCTGTCCGGTTTTTTCCGCCAGTTCATCCATGAAAGATTCAATGGCGAAGATATTAGCGTAAGCCCCCAGGCTACGGAGGGAAGATACCCGTAATGGTCCGTCGAAATAATGAGCCAGAACCTGCATTTGCGGAATATCGTAATAAGGATCGCCGTTGCGATGACCGCCTCCCAGATAACCCCGGCCGTTCATAGGAATGGCAGGATCGAGATAACGGGCCGTCAGCAAGGTGCCGGCATCTTTATTGGGCCGGGTACTATGAGAATCCGTCCAGATGTTGGCTCTCCAGAAACTGAGTTTACCATCGGCCCCCACACCTGCCTCCAATTCCATCAACATGGCCGATCCATAAGGTTCCCAGCGATGCTCATCGGCCCGTGACCAGCGCACCCGGATGTGTTTCCCCGGATAGGCCATGGCCATTACAGCGGCATCCGACGCTGCATCATCGGCCACCGTATGCCCGTAAGCCCCCGAACCCGGGGAACTGATCACGTGGATCTTATCCAGCTCCAGACCCAGCATCACCGCCAGGCCCTCCCGCATGGGATAGATGCCCTGGCTATGGCTCCAGACGTGGAGTATGTCCCCATCATATTGAGCGATGGCACAGGCCGGCCCCAGAGCAGCGTGCATGGTATAGGGTTTGAAATAGTTGGCCTTTAAGGTAAGCTCCGCCGATGATGGGTTGATCACCGCTTCTTTGCCGTACACCGTTTCCGGCGCCTCGGCTATACTTTTGATATGCGCAGAAAGCGCCCCCTGTTTCGGAAAAATGGCCGGCCTTGACCACTCGGTGTGTTTTTCCAGCAATTGTACTGCCCGCTCCACTTCATATTCCCGGGCGGTGATCACCCCAAGGAAATTTCCGTTGCGGACGATCTTCAACATACCTTCCGCCTCACCGTTGAAAGCCACTTCATCGAAGTGAAGCAATTCAGACTGGTAGTTTTTGGGCCGCAGAACCCTGGCGTGGACCATCCCCGGAAAATCCAGATCGTGAATGTATTGGGCCGCTCCACGCACCACTTCCTTCACATCCGCTCTGGGTATCGCTTTGCCTACGTAGCGATATTCATTTTTGGGTTTAAGTTTTAGGGTAAGCGGCACCTCCCCTTCCAATTGACGGCCTTTCAGTATTTCTGCAAAGGAAAGCTGTTTGCGTCCCTTCCTGAGTTTGATGTTGCCGTTATCCAGCCAAAGCTGGTCACTGGTAGTTTGCAGTTCGGCGGCAGCCAGTTCCAGCAACTGCTCCCGGGCAGCAGCAGCCGCATGCCGTACGGCCATGGCACTGTTCTGAATGGAGCCGCTGCCGGCGGTGTAGCCTTCGTTGGGGGTGCGGCCGGTTTCGGCAAGGACTACCTCCACGCGGTCCAGGTCCATATACAGTTCATCAGCGGCAACCTGCCGCACAGCGTTTCTGATGCCCTGTCCCAGCTCCACTTTGCCGCTGAATATCCTCACCCGGCCGTCTTCCAGCACTTCCAGCCAGGAATCGATGTCGGGAGTCCGCCGGAGACTACCCGGTAGTTCCTCCAGGGTAACATCAATACGCGTTTGTTCTGCTTCACCGGAAAAACAGCCCGGTAAAAAAGGAATAGCTATGGTCAGACTACCCATAGTGCGGAGAAACTGACGGCGGGAATCGGAGAGATATCTTTGGTAATCAGGCATAGGTCAGGATTTGTACCAAAGATAGGGAAATGGGATAGATTAAAAAGCCAATCCCAGATCGATCACCCGATCACAAAGCGGCGGGCAACCCAGTTTTATTCCTTTGGCATCTACCGCCCCGCTAATGTTGAATTTCCCCTTGCCTTTTCCATGGGCTACTCTGGTGGTGCCGAGTCCACCCTCCGAGGCAAAAGTCTCAAATTGGAAGGTTCCGGTGAGGACGGCCCCGGCTGGAAGGCGCAGCTCGGACAGCGCTGCTGTCTCCGTGAGTTCGCACTTATAGGACCTTCCTTCGGCAGAAGTAAAGGAAAGTACTTTAAAGGTTTTATGCCGGGTGTAAGTCAGCTCCAGCGTGAATTTACTTTTGGTCATTTCACGCTCTTTCTGAGCGGTCAGAGAAAGTGTACAGCCGAAAGCCAGGATCAGTATGATCACAATTGTTCTCATGGTAGTAATTTTTGGTTGATGATCACAAAACTATCCTCCCGTGAGGCGCCGGGAATCACGAAATCAAACCAATCCCGGAATATCACTGAATTCAGTGATATTATTTCCTTCCCGCTTTTGGAGGATTACTTCCCTGTTGATTCAAGCTACTTTTGGAACCGTAATCACCTCAAACTTCGACACCATGAAAATACCGTTCCTCCTCCTGATCTGGTCCATTATTAGTACCTCTGTATTTGCGACTGCTGATCGGCCGGAATTGCTCGATCCGGGAGAGATCACTTACATCGATAAGACCGGTACTGTAAGGGCGGAGTTTCCCGGTACTACCAAGTTCTTTTCCAATTCCGATCATATCAGGATTCAGTTGTTCAAGACAGGAGGCCAGGCTCAGACGAAAGTATCCATTTACATTGACAATAATAAAGTTGAACAGTTTACGATAAGATCTAGTACCTACAATAACACCATCGACAAGGTCATATCGAATACCAAGCTGAAAATGATCAAAATAGTGATCAATAATGTATCGGAACTTAAGACATTCAAGTACCGACTCAAGTGTACCAGTTCTCCCCCGCCAACAGTTACTTCAAACTGTCTGAACAGGGGATTCAACGGAGTGATCCGAGGCGGAAATTCCAAAAATCTTGAAGTGACCTCGGATTGTGCAACGGTGGAGTTCACGCTAAGCCGAACCGGAGGCAGAGCAGCCGGACGGGTGAGTATCTATAAATACAACGTATTGGTGGAAACCATTGACTTCCCACGCGGAGTAGTGCCTGATACCCGAAAAATCACCTTAACCGATGTGCTGAATAAGAGGGTTCGGCTGGTCGTCCAAAACCTGTCCGCTGATAAAGACCTGCAGTTCTCTTATCAACTGGAAGGACATTAACGGATCACCGCAACCTTGGCAAAACGGCAACACACTCCTGAATCATATTCCAACTACACAACAATGAAAACAAGACTTTTCTTTTTTCTGCTGCTTAGCATTTCGTTTAATAGCCTGCCGCTAAATGCTCATTCCTTGCAAATGACGATGTCAACATCAGACATTTACGCTGATGGTTTTCTTGACCGGTGCCCGGCAGCTCCGGCTGAAACCATGTATATCAATAAAACAGGCACCGTTAATTCGGTTAAACGAGACGTCACCACCTTCCGTTCTACAACCGACTGGGTAACGATCAATCTGTCAAAGACCGGCGGGAAAGCGCATACCATTGTCCAGATCTACGCCAATAATCTGCTCGTGCAAACGCTGGAATTTGAGAACGGCACAAAATTGACGGCTAAGTCCTATACCATAACACAGGCCCGTTCCAAGAACATCAAAATTGAGATGATCAATAAGTCGGTCGGTAATACCTTCCAATATTCCCTGAAGTGTACCGGAGAGAATACCTGCCGGCAAAATGAAACGGCCGGAACTGTGGAAGGAGGCCAATCCAAAAACTACGACTATTCACCGCAATGCAACAGTACGAGGATACGCATTACCCGTACCGGCGGCCGGGCAGCCGGAAAAGCGGAGATCTGGAATCGCGGTCAACTGGTAAAGACCCTGGACTTCCCGAGAGGCGTGGTCCCGGATACCAAATGGCATACTTTGCAGCATGTGGAGAACAGCCTGATCCGGATCGTCATCCGAAACCTGGCTGATCCATCCAAAGAACTACGTTATGAATGTGTGATCAATGAATTCAATGCCCCATGACTTTAGCCGGGGTCTGGGATTTGGGTGTTTTTGCAGAATTCCTTTACTTTAGTGCAAAACCCTAAAATATAGATGAAGCATCTCGTGTTGTTGTTTTTTGTGCTGATGAGTGCCGTATATCTCCAGGCACAGCCGGCCAATCGCGACTCCATCCGCCGGATCATTGCGAATCACCCCGACGACAGTATAGGCATCAACGCCATCCGCCAGCTGGCCATCGATCTGACGATGTTCTCTGCGGACAGCACTACTTATAGTATTGAGCTGACCAATGAGGCAATCGCCAGGGCACAGACGCTCCATATTCCTTCTGAGGAGATGAAGGCCTACTATGACCGGGCCTGGATGTATTACCTACAGGGAGACCTTACCACTTCCAAACAGGATTATGAAAAGGCGATCGAAATGGCCGACGCACTGGGAGATGAATTTTCCTACCACAAGTACCGCGACCGCATCACGACCATACTATTCGAGGAAGGCAAAAAGGATGAAGCGCTGGAGATCAAATACGCTTCAATGGCCTACTTCAAGGGGATTAAGGATACCCTCCAACTCCTGAGCAGTATGGGCCTGCTGGGGCATGCCTACTTTTTTTACGGAGATTACGAAAAAGGAAAGGAGATCCTGTACGAAAAGTTGAGTTATAACTACGATTCTCCGGGGAGAATAGAAGATTACGGCAACCTGGGCATTGCCCATTACGAACTGGGCGAACTCGACTCAGCTGTATACTATATGACGCTGGCCGGTGAAATGGGGAAGGATTATCCTTTTTTCATGATCGCCAACCAGATGTACCTGGCCAAAGTGCTCCACAAAAAGGGAGAAAAGGAAAAGGCTGTTGCCGTGCTGGAAGAACTAAACGAGGAATATGCCGATCAGGATGAGAAATATCTGTATGAGTTGAAAATGTTGCTGTCGGAGTATCATTTGGAGTTGGGTGCGGTGGATAAAGCCGCAGCTTATTTTGAGGAGATCCAGCATGGCCTGCTCAGCCAGGACCTGCTCACCCAACAGAAAAAAAGCCTGCTCGGCTATCGCATCTTCGAACAACGGGGCAATTACGAGCAAGCCCTAAACTACCATAAGGACTACCACGATGCTACGATCAGCATCAATGAAGTAAGCCGGGATTCGGCGTTCCAGGTCATCGAATCAAAGTATGAACTGGTAAAAAAGGAAGAAGAAATAATCGCTCAGAAATTAAAATTGAGAAATGTGTGGGTCCTGTTATTAAGCCTGGGTGCAGTACTCGGCATTGCGCTCATCGGATTGTATGTTCGCAATAGGAAACAGCAATACCGGTCGGAGATCCTGACCGAAAAAGCTCGTACCCAGGAATTGGAGATCCAGGGGTTGCAACAGGAAAGACAACTCATTTCCATGCAATCCATCCTGCAGGGACAGGAAGCTGAACGCAAAAGGATAGCCCGGGACCTGCATGACAATATCGGATCGATGATGGCCGCCATCAAGATCAAAATGCACACCATCCGGGAGAACAATTCCCAACTGGAGAGTATGGTCAGCCAGGTATCTGAGGAAGTAAGACGCATCAGCCACAACATGACACCGCTGGCTTTCGGGCTATCCGGACTGGAAGGCGCCGTGGATGATCTCAGCCAGATCCTGAAATCGCACCAGATCCGGGTAAACAGTCGCATGGAAGGGCTCGATCAGATCGAGGGAGAAGACCGGGCCATCATGTTCTACCGCATCCTGCAGGAAATGGTCAATAATATCATTAAGCACTCTGAAGCTTCTCAGGTGCGAATGTCTAGCCATGCGGAGCAGGGTAAACTGAAAGTGGATATCAGCGATAACGGAAAAGGGATATCCACCGAAGCCTGGGAAACCGGACAAAATCTGGGCTTTAAGAATATCAAATCGAGGATCACCTATTTGCAGGGCCGAATTGTTATGGACAATTCCAAAGGTACCCGTTTTGATATGGTGATCCCGTTGGTTTAATATTAAGTCGGCAGTCGGTTAGTCGTAAGTCGATAGTCAATCCAGCCGGTACTACCTCTGGATGGTATGGACTCGGATTACAGGAAAAGCCATATTTCAATATCTGGATCGAACT
>JAGQXH010000670.1 GCA_020436695.1 Lewinella sp.
CATGGTCATTATGCATGATCAGGATCGGCGTCTGGATCTTGTCAATTTCAAAAATGGGTGAGTTTTCCAGATAGCGAAGTGTTTGTTCCCACAACGTACCCCCGATCCGGCTCTGCGTATGCTCGTACTGGAACATCCGGCTCATCCCGCTCCCCCAGCGGATACCACCGTAGGCTGATATCATATTCACTACCGGCGCACCGGATTCGGCACATCGGAACAGATTCGTCTTGGTCACCAGATAAGCGATCTGATAGCCTCCCCAGCTATGACCCTGTACCCCGATGCGGTCGCGGTCAATAAATCCCTGTTCCAGCAGACTGGTGATGCCCGGCATCACTGCATTGTAGCAACTTTCACCGGGATAACCGATCCGATAAGGAATATCCGGGTTGAACACCACATATCCCCGGCTGGTATAGTAGCTGTAGTTGATGGTAGAACGGTTGGCTTGCGGGGCACGGTGATTGTACAGGCCGTCGCTGCTGCGCTCGTAAAAATTGACGATCAGGGGGTATTTCTTATTGGGATCAAAACCGTCCGGTTTAACCAGTATCCCCTGCAGACTTTCCCCATCCAGCGAAGTCCATTCGTACAACTCCGCATTACCCCAGCGATAGGCAGCCTGCTGCGGATTGGCGTGGCTGATCTGTTTGCCGCTATTCAGACGCTCCCCGTATAATAGATCGGGGAACGTCCGGAAATCCTCCCTGGTGTAGATGTATCGCTCTGCGCCTTCTGCTTTAAGCGGCCGGGTAGTAAGGGAATATTTCCCTTCCTGTATAACCTGTACTGATCCGGTCGATAGATCGAACCAGGCGTACCCCTCTCCTTTAGTGTGGTGATTAAAGATATGCAGCAGGATCTTCTCTTTTTCCGGAATAAACCGGGCTTCCGGATCTAATTTGATGTATCTGTACGTAAGTCCGGCTTCCCTGCCTTTAGTCAGCCGTTGGGCCGGAAGTTGTCCGCTGGGATCCATGCGCCAGAGATCATAACGATCGTAGATGATCACGGCTTTATCGTCAGCCAGCCAGCCCGCAGTACGGTAAGATGAGGGGGGCATGGGCTGGTCGTTCAGCTCGTCGTAAAAAATACCCAAGCTATTGGATGTTAAACGTTCCTGTTTTTCGGTAACAGGATCGATCGCTATCCAGGCCGTATCCGGTTCGCTGTACCAGTAGAAATATTTACCGTCCGGCGAGATAGACGGATTACCCATGGCTACCACATCCAATTTCCGGAACGCCCCGGTGTTCACATCAACGCGAAAGACATCGTAGTAGGTATTTCCTTCCCAGGAAGACATTTTCTGATATTGCAGGTCAGAAGTAGCCATTGCGACCGGAGCATTACCTTCCGCTCCTAATTCGACATCCGGCATTTCGGGATTAGCCAGGCTTGTGATCTCACCGGTGCCCGTATGCAACACCGTCATATATGCTTTTCGCTTATCCCGGTTCAACTGCACATTTTGTTGCGTATACAGGCGGGCATCACTGGTAGCCCATACCTCAACTCCCGGGATCTCTTCTTCCAGTAAAGTAGTATCCGGAAGTTGAGGAATGGGCGCCAAACCAAAATACAGTTTGGAGCCGTCTTTGGAGAACCGTAGTCGCATATGCTCGCTGATCATCCAGCTCGGCTCCATAGTCTCCGACTTGGTTGCCACAGCCAGTTCTGCCGTATCCTTGCCCGGTCCGTAGAGAAACAGATCGTAAGGTCGCACTTTGTTATCCGAGGTATCCAGATCGGCCAGAAATGCCAGCTGCGTCCCATCTTCATCAAAAGTGAGGTGCTTGTAAGTGCCTTTGGTGCGATAGAGCGGTTGAAGGTCTGAACCGCCGGGTGTGAATTCGTAAACGCCGGGCAGTAGCGTACTGTCCTTTCCAGTGGTGATCAGGGCCAGATGCGGGCCTGAGCGGGCCAGTTCGTATTCCTTCACTTTGGCCATTGAATACTGTTCATCGGAAGTAAGGCTCCTGATCATCAGCTGATCGTATTCCTTTTTGCCCTTTTTCGCAGAACGACTATTGGCTTTCGCCGTATCTACCGGCATTTCCGCTACCGTCAGATACGCTAACCAGCCGTTCCATTTTTCCGGTAACTTGAAGTTTTTTACATCGGCTACTTTCTCCAGTTCACCTTCCGTTAAATGGTAAATGCCCAGGGTGTCACCCGGCAGATCGGCTTTCTTGACCTTACGGCGACGCATTTCCTTCACCGTATCTTCCGGAGGGTGAACCAAAAATATCAAATGCCGGCTGTCCTGACTGATGCGAAAATCATCCGCCCGGTCAAAACGCTGTTCTTTTCCGGTACGACCGTCGTATACGATAGTGGTTGGATCGCTGTCTTCGGCATCCAGCGTATAAACTACCCAGCGGCCATCATAGGACATCGCTTTTTGCGTAATTTCATTCCATCGGGTCAGATCTTCGATCTGTAGTTGTTTTTTTTCAACTGTTTGTGCGGCCAGATCGGTGAGGCCCAGGCCACAAAAGAGGAAAAGACAGAATAGATACTTCTGGTAATTCGAGTGATTCATGGATGAGTTTTTTCTAGTTCAAGTGCTCATAAAAATAGCAGGAAATTCATAAAATAGACAACTTACGGAACTATTCTCGCACCGGCGGGGTAATTGTAATGTTTTGGAGGTTTGCGATGTTGGGATGAAGAGAAGTTGAGACGAAGGGAAGGAAAGCGAAAAAGAAGATGAAAGAGACGGCAGTCTGCACGAATCAGATGTAGTGTTTTCACCCTAGTTACTGCCATTTCACATCAGAGCGTCACAGAATTACAACAACTTGTCCCGCACACGGAGTGTCGGGATCAAATAATCACCCGTGCTTAAGAAGATCTGGAAAGTAATTGCCGCCTCACTGCGGGGAGAAGAACAGGAATACACTTCGGGCAGCATCAACAAGGCCATCATTCTCCTATCCATACCGATGATTCTTGAAATGGCGATGGAATCGCTCTTTGCACTGGTCGATGCCTTTTTTGTCGCTCAGGTAAGTGCCGACGCCATGGCCACGGTTGGGCTAACCGAATCAGTCATTACGCTGGTATACGCCGTAGCTATCGGGATCAGTACCGCACCAACGGCCATGATCGCTCGATTTGTAGGCGAAAAGGATGAGAACAGTGCTTCCCGGGCGGCCAAACAGGCCATCTATCTGGCCCTTTTTGTGGCGCTCGCCCTGGGAATACCGGGCTTTTTATTTGCCGACGATATTCTCCGCATGATGGGAGGAAGTGAAGCGCTCATCGCTTCCGGTGTCGGTTATACCCGGATTATGTTCGGCAGCAATGTGGTGATCATGCTACTATTCCTGCTCAACGGCATTTTCCGGGGAGCAGGAGACGCTGCCCATGCCATGCGTGCACTCTGGATCGCCAATCTGATCAATATCGCTTTGGACCCTCTGTTCATATTCGGCGTAGGTCCTTTTCCCGAACTGGGCGTACAGGGAGCGGCCGTAGCCACTACCATCGGACGCAGTGTAGGCGTCGCCTATCAGTTATTCATTCTTTTCGGAGGCCGGAGCCGGGTACGTCTGCTTTTTAACGATTGGGCGTTGGACGGGTCCATGATCCGTCGTCTGGGGCGTATTGCCGCTACCGGAGCCGGACAATATATTATCGGCTCAGCCAGCTGGATTTTCCTGATGCGCATTATTGCCAGGTTCGGGAGTGAAGCGGTAGCCGGCTATACCATATCCATCCGGCTGATCATTTTCACCCTTTTGCCGGCCTGGGGGCTCTCCAATGCAGCGGCTACGCTGGTGGGGCAAAACCTGGGGGCAAAACAACCCGAGCGGGCGGAAACTTCCGTCTGGAGATCGGCTCATTTCACGGCCGGCCTGCTGGCTGCTTTCGGCATTTTATACGTGATATTCAGTGAGCAACTGATCCTCGCTTTCGATTCCAATCCGGCGGTATTGGAATCCGGTATAATGAGTCTTCGCATCTTCGGGATCGGCTACCTATTCTTTGGTTACGGCATGATCTTCAGTCAGGCTTTCAATGGGGCCGGAGATACCCGGACACCGACCCTCGTCAATCTGGTATGCTTCTGGCTATTCGAGATCCCGTTTGGCTATTTTCTGGCGGTACAACTGGATTGGGGGCTGGCGGGGGTATGCTGGGCAGTAGTTATCACCGAAGCTCTCATGTCGATAATGTGCCTGATATTATTCAAGAGAGGCCGCTGGAAATTGGTGGAAGTGTAGATCAATTAGAGTGCGAAGTCGTACCTTTGGGTTAGAACATGTTTAAATTTTGGTCTTTGAGCCGAGAATGATCCATTTTTTGCTGAGATGAGGCGCGGAAAGTGGATGATAGCAGCGCTATCAAGCCGCTTTTCGGAACGAAGTATCAGCGGAAAAGAGACATTCACAGGCCGATTACTAAAGTTTAAACATGTTCTTAAATAATCCATATGAAGCATTTCATTCTCGGGCTCTTCCTGGTCGCTGTGGGATCTCAGTTAAACGGGCAGAGCAGTATCCTTCCGCTGGGCAATCGCGCTTATCACATCCTGGATCGACTTGAGATCACGACCGGCGTTGCACCTACTTTTCATTCTGCCCTTAAACCTTACAATCGCCGGGAAGTTACGGCCTATGCTTCGGCCATAGATACCGCCCGGATCTCACTCGGTCTCAACAATCGCTACGATCTTTTCTACATCTTCCGGGACAATAATGAATGGCTGGCAAC
>JAGQXH010000671.1 GCA_020436695.1 Lewinella sp.
ACCTTTATCGATATCTATCCGGAACGCCGGAGCCTGGAAGCGGTTTCTAATGTAAGTGATCCGCAATTCCAGCAGCAGGTGGTGGACCCGGAATCACAACTGTGGAAAGACATCCTCTACCAGGAACAGGTGGACGGTGGCTTTACGCTGGACTTCTTCGGCGGTAAATCCTGGAAATTCAATAAGGTGTTCCTCTACCTGAATGTTGGTGTGAATAACATACTGGACAACAAAGACCTGATCACCGGCGGTTACGAGCAGTTCCGCTTTGATTTTGAAGGTAAGGATGTCGGCCGATTCCCGAATCGCTATTTCTATAGCTTCGGCCGGAATTACTTTATCAGTCTGGCATTTAGATATTAATCCCTTGGTTACTGGGTTCCCGGTCCTTGGCCCTGGGAATCCGGTACCACCAAGTAACAATAACCAAGGACCCAATACCAATCAAACAATACAACATGATCCGTTCTATATTCAAATTTCGATTCTACTTTCTGGCTTTGATCGCCCTCGGTTTTTCTGCCTGTGTCGACCACGAGTTTGATGAACCGCCCATAGACGAACTGCCTCGCCTCGAGGCCAATGCCACGATAGATGATATTAAAGCACTGCATACGCTGGGCGATGATCCCAGTCTGATCACTCAATCTCTTTTGATCGAAGGCCTGGTGTCAGCTGATGATGAATCCGGCAACTTCTTCCGGCAGATCGCCATCCAGGATGCCAGCGGCGGGATTATCCTGCGGTTGAATGCTACAGGGCTGTTCAACGATTTCCCGGTAGGCACCAAAGTTATTGTCGATTGTGAAGGGCTATACATCGGCGACTACAACGATCTGTACCAGATCAGTGGCAGTCCCGAAAACGGGATTGAAGAACTATTGATCGATCAGCACCTTTTTGTAACAGGCCAGGGATTGACGGTTGAACCAACTGTAGTCTCTATTGATGGATTACAGGATGCTGCTACGCTGAATAATCTGCTGGCTACATTGGTGAAATTTGAGAATGTACAGTTCATTGACGCCAACACGGAAGTTCCCTATGCCGATGTGGTTAATCGCCAATCACTCAATCGGACGCTGGTGGATTGCAATGGCAATGAGATCATTGTACGGACCAGCGGCTACGCAGATTTCGCCAATGAGTTGACCCCGGCCAGAAACGGATCGCTGGCGGCGATCCTGACGGTATTCGGCAGCACCCGTCAGTTGGTACTGCGTGATCTCACCGACGTAAGTATGGAGGCCGAACGCTGCGGCGGTAGCGGAACCGGTGGCGGCGAACTGATGGCTATCGAAGATGTCCGTGCCGCCTTCAACATTGGGGCAACCGCCGGACCAGACAATGCCAAGATCCGTGGCATAGTGATCTCCGACGGAGCCTCCGGCAACTGGACCGGACGCAACCTGGTACTACAGGATGGCACGGCCGGAATTGTCATTCGTTTTGCGGATAATCAGAGTTTTGCCCTCGGAGAGGAGATCGAAGTCAATATTTCCGGACAGGAGTTGTCGGAATATGCTGGTCTTTTGCAGGTGAATGACGTGCCACTATCTAATGCCTCTTCGTTTGGCCCCGGTACCTTGCCCGATGCCCGGGTGGCTACGGTCAGCGAGCTGATGGCCAATGCTGAAGCCTGGGAATCCACTTTGGTGCGTTTGAACGGAGTAACGCTAAGCGGTGCCGGCACCTACAACGGCTCTGTAACCGTAAGTGACGGCACGGGAAGTGTCGTCATGTACACTCGTGGCGACGCCGGTTTTTCGGGAGAAGCCCTACCCACCAACGAAGTGGATCTGATCGGTGTGGTATCCCAGTTTAACGATCCGCAGGTGATCATTCGCAATCTGGATGATGTGATCGGAGGTAATTCCGGCGGTGGTGGCGGTGGAGACCCTGTGATCACCAGTGCTTTGTCACTACGGGAAGCTTTTGCGGGCGGTGCAACCAGTGCTCCGGCCGGTAAAAAGATCCGCGGCATTGTTATTTCCGATAAGGATGCAGAGAATATCACCAGCCGTAATGTGGTATTGCAGGATACCTCCGGCGGTATTGTGGTGCGCTTCAGCGCAGATCACAATTTTGCCCTGGGAGAAGAGATAGAGATCAATGTTTCCGGTCAGGAGCTTTCTGAATACGCTGGTTTACTCCAGGTTAATAATGTCCCCATCGGAAATGCCGTGAGCTTCGGTCCAGGTACAATGCCAACTCCCCAGGTGCTGACCATTGACGACATTCTGGCCGATATGAGCGGTGCCGAAAAACTGGAATCAACGCTGGTAGAGATCAAAGGTGTCACGGTGGAAGGAGGAGGCACCTTCTCCGGCAGTAAGACCATGACTGACGATACAGGGTCGATAACCTTATATTCACGTAGCCAGGCCAGCTTTGCCAATACGACCGTGCCGGCCGGCAAAGTGAATATGGTAGTGATCGTTTCGCAATTCAACGATACGCAGGTGAATTTGCGGAATGATAGTGATATTACGACACAGTAAGAGTTGATTAACGACTTTATGGCTGATCGTTGACCATAGGTAACGATCAGCCATAAAGTCATACTAACCAACAATTATTTAGCGTTAGGAATAAAATTTCACCACCTATCGCGCCGTATGAATTACTTCAAAACCGCTCTACTGATCTTCATTAACTTCCTTTCTATTTCCACTTTGTCCGCTCAGGAGAATGCAGTGGCTGTCTCAAACGAAAACAAGGTCGATCTAATCTGTCAGGTACAGGACCTTGAGCAATTCCGATCCCTCCACGACATTTTGCCCATCAATGAACATTGTCAGATACTTTCTTTCGGAGTGCTGAGAGTACCTAAAATGAAAGATGGATCCCTGATCCAGGAGTTCTTTGGCCATTCTGCTGATTTTAATGAAAAGATCCTGAAAATGCTCGGTAACTGCCAGCCCGGAGACCGCCTTTATTTTGACAATATACGCACGGTGGCAGATTGTAGCCAGTACCAGGGTAATGGCGGTACCAGTTATGTCATAGAGGTAAAATAGTTGCAAGTCTTCGGGTCTTGGTAATATTCATTCATAACTGACTTTAATCTACCTTCAATGTCCTGGCAGGAGTCTTTCCTTAGGGCAACTGGATTTCATTTCGCATCCTTTACTGACGTATATCACCCTACAAACTGATCCTTTTCATCCTGTTTCGGGTCCATAATTGAGAACTTGAGTGCTAACGAAAAGCCCTGAATATGGATACCTACAAAGTGGACGAATTACTACAGGAGGCGGACCAGTTGCTCCAATTTGCCGGAGAGGAAATGGTGCGTTCCGAAGAAGACGCCATTACCCATACGGTCTGTTTTCATTCCCGCCAGGCTATTATTAATTATTTGACCGCCTTTCTACTCAGTGAAGGTATTCAACCGGAAGAGCCCATTACCATGGCCGGTTTGCTGGAGGAATGCCGCTCACTTGACGGCCGGTTTGAACTGGTTGACCTCAATAATATCCACTGCCGTTTAGAGTCCCATAGTCAGGAATACTGCCTGTCGGTTGATCAGGTAGATGAATGCATCAAGATTGCCCGTCAGTTGCGAGCTATCGTTAATGCAACCACACCTGGTTACTAACCGGACTATTACTTTTTGATCACGGAAAGCATCAAACAAATGGAATCATCCAAAAGACCCGATCTTACTTCTCCTGCAGATCTGCAAACGCACGAAAAGGGGACTGGGCCCATTCGAAGTCAACATCCCGTCTATCAGGATTTTTTGCCGCCCTGTAATCAAGGCTGCCCGGCCGGCGAGAACATACAGGCATGGTTGGGTTTGGCCCAAAGCGGAGCTTACCGGCAGGCGTGGCAGAAACTGACGGAAGAAAATCCCTTTCCCGCCATTCACGGCCGTGTGTGCTATCATCCCTGCGAGGATGCCTGTAACCGGGCGCATATCGACGAAACGGTAAGCATTCACGCTATTGAGCGTTTCCTCGGAGATAAGGCTTTGGAAGAAGACTGGCAATTTGACTTTGCTCCACCCGACAGTGGAAAGAAAGTAATGATTGTAGGTGCCGGACCAAGTGGCCTTTCTGCGGCCTATCATCTTCGCCGCCTGGGGCATGAAGTGGAACTGTTCGAAGCCGGTCCGATAGCGGGTGGTATGATGCATTTTGGTATCCCTCCTTATCGCCTTCCTCGGAATGTACTGGATCAGGAGATCGACAGATTGCGTAAGGTCGGTATAAAGTTCCATCTTAATCATAAGGTGGAAGATGTATTGCTCACCAAAGAGCAGGGAGGTTTCGACGCCGTATTCATCGCCGTTGGTGCCCATCTTTCCAAAAAAGTAGATATCCCTGCCCGGGATGCCGGACAAATACTTGATGCACTGACTTTTCTTAAAGATGTAGAATCCGGTACGGCTCCCAGCCTGGGGCGGAAAGTAGCCGTATATGGAGGTGGTAATACCGCAATGGATGCTGCCAGGGTGGCCAAACGCCTGGGCTACGAGCCGCTGATCATCTATCGCCGTGACCGCGAACACATGCCGGCGCACGATTTCGAAGCTGATGAAGCTTTGGCGGAAGGGGTAAAGATCAACTGGTTGCGTACCATCAAGGAAATTGATGCCACTTCCTACAAGGTGGAAAAAATGCGGATCAACGCACAGGGAAGACCGGAAGGTACCGGCGAGTACGAAATCCTCGAGGCCGATTCACTGATCCTCGCCCTGGGGCAGGATACTGATAC
>JAGQXH010000672.1 GCA_020436695.1 Lewinella sp.
TCCCACTTCAACCGCCCATAGTTGATAATCGCGGTATTCGGTCTCCTGATCCGACCCGTCCACTCTCATATCCGCCAAAAATATCCGCTGCTTTTTCATATCTACAAAAGTTTCATTCAATTATCTTCCTCATTCCGTATAACTGCCTTTCACAAAAGATAGGATATTCTTTAATCTGCCTGTGATGCTTTAAGCGTCGAGTCTCCCCGTTGGGGAGATGCCGAAGGCAGAGGGACCCTCATCCCTACCAACCTACTCACTAACCAACACCAGCGCCAGATCCGGGAAGAACACCACCATCAACAGGATCAGCAACTGAATGATGAGAAAAGGAACGATGCCACGGTATAAATGTCCGGTAGTCACTTCCGGCGGAGCCACTCCCTTGAGGTAAAAAAGCGAAAATCCGAAAGGTGGCGTCAGGAAAGAAGTTTGCAAATTAAGTGCCAGCAGGATGCCGATCCAGATCAAATCCACCCCAAGCTCCACAAAGATCGGACTCACTACCGGAACAATGATGAAAATGATCTCGATAAAGTCGATAAAGAAGCCGGCAACGAATACGATGATCATGACCAGCAACAAAAACCAGGTAGGTGATAAATTGGCGTTGCGGATGAGGTCCATCAAAAAGATATCTCCGTGCATTTCCCGGAATACAAACGAGAAGGTAGTAGCTCCCAGCAGGATAATGAAAACCATACTGGTGAGATGGGTTGTTTCACGCATCACCGACTTTAGGGTCTCCAGGTTAAATTTCCCCTGTATTGCCGTTAAAATGCTGGCTCCCATCGCACCAACTGCGGCAGCTTCAGTAGGAGATGCAATACCCGCAAATATAGATCCCAGCACAGCCACGATCAGCAGTATGGGTAATACAAAAGCTTTCAGTACTTTCTTCCCAAAATCTTCGCTCTTAAATTCCGCGATCTCTTCTGGTGGTATACTCGGCGCCAGATCGGGCCGGAGGTGTGATAGAATGAAGGTGTAAATGATATAGGCGATCACCAGTAATAAGCCTGGCACCAGAGCCGCCGCAAAAAGTTTTCCAACGGATACATTCAGAACACTTCCCAATAGCACCAGTACGATAGATGGTGGAATGATCTGCCCCAAAGTACCGGAAGAAGCAATAGTGCCGGTAGCCAGTTCGGGCTGGTAGCCGCGTTTCAGCATAACCGGCAGACTGATCAGACCCATCGTGATCACCGTAGCACCCACAATACCGGTAGAAGCTGCCAGCATAGTACCCACGATCATCACTGAAATGGCCAGCCCTCCCTTGATCCGGCCGAATAAGATGGCCATGGTCTCCAGCAGGCTCTCCGCCAGCCCCGATCGTTCCAGCATAATCCCCATGTAAATGAACAGGGGAACAGCCAGCAATACGTAATTGCTCATCACACCCATGATCCGCGGCGGCAATGCGGCAAAGGCCGACGGATCGATAAAACAAAGGGCATACAATACGGAGAGTCCGCCCAGAGTCAAAGCCACCGGGTATCCGTAAAGGATGAGTAGAAAAATGCTGAGAAAAAGTATAATAGCCAATACAGCCATGTCAGGTTAATCTAGGTCTTTCGTTTCGGAAGAAGTTTTGCGTAAGGTCAGATATGCGCGCAGGACTTCCGCAATACCTTGTAGCAGGAGCAGGAAGATGCCGATCACAATGGCAAACTTAATGAAATAGATGGCCGGTAAACCACCGGGGTCGGGCGACATCTCCCGGATGCGAAATGATTCCATGGCATAACGCCAGGCACTATAGATCACTAGCGTACACCAGGGAATGAGGAAGATGAGTCCGCCGATAAAATTCACCAAAGCCTTATCTCTAGCAGAAAATCGGGTATAGAAAAGATCCACCCTCACGTGCCGGTCGTGCTTCATGGCATACCCCGCTCCAAACAAAAAGATCAGGGCGAACAAATGCCATTCCAACTCAATGGTCCAGGCTTTGCTCGTGTTGAATAAGTAACGAAAGATCACATCGGCCATGACCAGTACGACCAGTGCAGTGGTCAGCCAGGATACCATCCGGCCGACTTTCTCATTGATCCTGTCGATCACTCCGGCAATATTTTCCAGCAATTGCATACTTCGGATATTTCGCACAAAATAGTAAGTGCCAACTTAAATTTCGTTCCTGGAGATTAAAATGATTCTTTTTTGGCAGGAATAGTCGTTTTCATCATAAGAATTTCCGTGCCGAGAACCCAGGATCGAGCACCTCAATACCTACAAACTATCGAAGTCAAAAAAAATGAAAAAAAATGTACATCAGATCTGTAACTTTTTTCCGGAATGGCATTATGGGGTAAATGAGCGGATTAGAAGGATCGCAAAAAACCAAATGCCCAATAGTCCGTCAAACGGTACGCAAAAGCTGGTGGTCATACGTATGGCTTTTGTATGTTAAAAAACGTACATTTGATGTTTTTGAATTTACAACTGACCCGCAATTTGGCAAAAAACGTAGGAATGGATCCTTCGAAACGTACCGTTTCGGCAGAAAGTATGCAGGCAGAGTGGGCGGAAATCCAGGCGGCACAACGCGATGCGAGCCAGTTTCTGCCCCTGTACAACCGTTATTACGAACCGATCTTCCGCTTTATTTTTCGTAGAACAGCCGATGAAAATCTGACGGCAGATCTGTGCTCTCAGGTTTTCCTCAAGGCGATGCAACGGCTGGGTAACTATTCCTTTAAAGGAGTGCCCTTTTCAGCCTGGCTGTATCGTATCGCCGGTAATGAAGTCGCTCAGTACTACCGCGCATTCAAAAAAAACCGGGTGGTAAGTATGGAAGACGCCGGTTTCTCCGATATCATGGAGGAAATGGATGAAACCGACAATGAGGCGCTACGCCAGTTGCTGATCCAACAACTGGACAATTTAAAAGACAGTGACCTTCAGCTGATCGAACTGCGATTTTTTGAACATCGCCCTTTTAAAGAGATCGCTGAAATACTGGATATGACTGAAAGCAATGCCAAAGTAAAAACCTATCGGATATTAGAACGCCTGAAGAAGAGACTTAGTAATTAACCGAACTCCAGTAACCTCATCTCTTCACAGCGTTTAAAACGACCGGATATGGGAAACAACTACAATTTTAAAATTAACCCGCAGCAGCCCAGCCGCGAAGACATCCAGAAAAGGATGGATTTCGATGCGCTGCTGTCCAAATACCAGGCCGGCACACAGGAGGCGCCAACTGGTAAAGCCGCCCCCCGAAGGCCACTGCGGGTTCGCTATCTTACTTACGTTAGCAGTGCGGCGGCAGCCATTGCCCTGATCCTGCTGGCCATCAACTTCCTCAACCGGCCCAAGCCCTCCGTTCTGGAAGCCAGGTATTTCGCCAATCGCCCCTTTGTCGATCAGCCCATTGAAAAAGCCGTCGCCCGTTATGCCTCCTTCCGGGTAGATGTCAATCAGGGTGGTGTATACGAATACGAAAGCGGTTCGCGACTGGTAGTGCCCGCCGCTGCCTTTATGGATGACCGCGGTAAACTGGTAGAAGGTGAAGTAGAGATCAAATACCGCGAATATCACGACTTTGTAGATTTCTTCCTCTCCGGCATCCCCATGGTCTACGATTCTGCTAATGTCAAATACACCATGGAATCGGCCGGTATGATCGAGATATACGCCGAACAGAACGGCCGGCGCGTACGCATGGCTCCCGGAAAGAATATTTCCGTAGAAATGATCTCCCGTATTAATGTAGCGCCCCATCTGGCTGTGCCGCCGGGTTATAATGTATACAAACTCGATACCGAGGCCCGGAAATGGGTCTATCAGGGCATCGATCAGATGGAAGTGCTGGAAGAATTTATTGATCTTGATCCCAGTGATCCCCTTTACCAACCTAAAAACGCGCTGAAAGAGCGGCTGAACCAGATCGAGGCCGCCTACCAGTTGGAAAAACAGCAGTTAGAGAACACCATTCCCATGCCTAAGGCACCTACCCGTCCGCTGTCACCGGATTCGAACCTGCCGACCTTCGACCTGGACCTGCCGGACGAAGACGGTAATACTGCCGGAGAAGAACAGATCTGGTTCATCTCTCCGAAAAATACCGACTACGATCCTCGTCGCATCGGAGAAGTGGTTTGGGAAGGTTTCCGCAAGGAACGGGTAAGTGAAAATGAATATGTTTTCACATTCTACCGGGGCGATACGGAAATGAGTGTCATCGTACATCCGGCCCTCACGGGTGAAGCGTACGCCCAGGCCATGGCGAAATACGAAACGGCTTTCGCCGAATACCAGCAGCTGTTACAGCAAAGAGAACAAGCTCTGGAGGCTAAAGCAACTGCGCTGGAAGATCGTACAGAAGAACAAAGACAGGCTGCCATTGATGCCTACCGCACCAGTGTGGAAGCATTGGTTGCTGCCCGGCCCGAACTTGATCAGGCCGCAGATTTTATCCACAAGAAGGTACGCAACCGCTTCGTTGCCGACGGCTTAGGCATCTGGAACTGCGACCGGCTGATGCCACCACTGATCCACGAGATCACGGCCGACTTCATCGATCAGAATGGTGCTTCCATTGAGAACCGCACCGCTTATCTGGTGGATAAGACCCGCAATACAGTACATCGCTTTCTGGCTCAGGATGGGGCAAAGATCCGCTACAATGCCCGTTCGGAAAATCTGCTCTGGATCGTTACCGAAAATAACCGGCTTGCCGTGTGCGATCCGGCCATTTTCAAGGCCAT
>JAGQXH010000673.1 GCA_020436695.1 Lewinella sp.
TCCCACTATTGGTACTGCTGTCGGCACTGTGCCTGACTACGGCATGGGGGCAAAGCAAGGCTCCCAAAATGAAAAGCATTTTTAATGGCAAGACTTTCAAAAACTGGGAGGTCCCGGAAAATAATATCTGGTGGACCATCCACGATGGTATTCTATCGACTAAGAATGGGCCGGACAAGAAAGGCTCCATCCTTTGGACTAAAAAACAATACAAGGATTTTGTAGTGCAGCTGGATTTCAAATTCGGTGACGGCACCATCGATACCGGTATTTTCATGCGGGGCGATGGCGAAGACGCGCCGCAGATCCAGATCGGAGAATCCGGCTCGCTTAAGCGTGATATGACCGGCTCGCCCTATGTGCCGAAAAAAGGTTATCCGGTAGAGGCGGAAGGGGTAAAAGAACTGCTGAAGATGGATGACTGGAACACGATTAAAGCACAGGCCGTCGGCAATGTGTACACGGTATGGCTGAATGGGAAGAAGGTAATGACCTACACTATGGAGGGCGCCAAACTGGAAGGTCCGATTGGTTTGCAATTGCATCCGGGACGTGAAATGGCGGTTGACTTTCGCAATATTTCCGTAGCTAAGCTGAAATAAATGATAAGCGTTAGTAGCCCAAAAGAGAGGGGAGTAATATTTGACTTAAGGTTCTAAACTGTCAAAATTGCGAGTTGTAAGTCAATAGTCGTCAGTCAATAGTCGTCAGTCACAGTGGAGCATGCTGAAATGGGATGCCATAAACCAAAGATGCTGGAATCTAAGCACCCGATTTTACTGAAATCAGGAGTGATCCCAATCATTTTCCTACTGACGCGATTGACTTACGACTTACGACTGGCGGACTAATTACTAAACCCTTTCGGCCGCAACGCCCTCCATTCCGATTTCAATTTCCGGGCGCCCAGTGCCGGCGGCAGATCTTCCCAGTAAGGGCCTACTTGCTGGATCTCTTTCAGCCGGTCTGTAATTTGTCGGCGGTATTGGGCGCCCATATCCACCGTGCGGTAGTCGATATTATGCTCCTGTTTCATGTCGGTTTTCAGATTGTACAACTCAAAATCCTCCAGGTCCATCGTCTTGATATAATCCATATCGGGTGCAGTTAACGGATGGGTATGAAGGGTGGAGTCCCGGTCACGGCCCAGCATGACATAGTCACCAAAACGCATGGCGATCTCGGGGGAGGTGCGATAAAAGAACCAGCTCAGTGGTTTTTCTCTTTCGAGCGACGAATGGGTTAGCAAAGGATGCCAACTCACGCCATCCAGCTCGGAATGATTGGGGTGTTCCGCTCCGGTGAGTGCGCAGATCGTCGGCATGACGTCAACCAGACCTACCGGTTCATGGATGACCTGTCCGGCATCGATCCGGCCTTTCCAGCGAAGGATTCCCGGTACTCTGATGCCTCCTTCGTAGACAAAACTCTTTCCGCCTAAAAGCTCCCCGTTAGAACCATTTCGGTAGGAACCATTGTCGGAGGCAAACAAAATAATGGTATT
Source organism: Lewinella sp. (assembly GCA_020436695.1). Classification (GTDB taxonomy): domain Bacteria; phylum Bacteroidota; class Bacteroidia; order Chitinophagales; family Saprospiraceae; genus Flavilitoribacter. The sequence continues at coordinate 1,505 of JAGQXH010000673.1, forward strand.
TTCTTCCAATCCTCTTTTGGCCAGTTCACTTAGGAGTCTGCCCGCAGCCCGATCCATATTTTCCACACTGGCAAAATATTCGGCTTCTGCTTTGGAGTATCCTGCATACTTCGCCGTAAGATCCGGCGGTGAGGCTACGATTTTATGAGGTTCGTGAAAGGCCACATACATCAGGAAAGGATCAGCAGGAGATAGGGTGTCCAGCCAGTTGATCGCTTCCTGCACGACAATATCGCAGGAATAGCCGTTCAATATTCCGGTAGAGTCGCCATTCCTGATAAAGTTGTTGGGGTTTAGGTGGGTAGGACGGGCATTGTTGGCAGTTCCCAAAGAGTGCTCAAAGCCCTGTTCGTCGGGTTGGGGCTGATTCAGTTCCGGATCTTGCGGCAGACAACTAACGTGCCATTTGCCGAAATGGCCGGTTCGATAAGCCTTCGTCCTCACCACTTCCGCAATGGTAATTTCCTCGCCAGGTAAGTGCATGGGGTGTTTGTCAGACAAATAATTGTACATCCCCACTTTGGAGGGAGACCGCCCGGTGAGCAGACCTACCCGGGAGGGCGAGCAATTGGGGGCAGCTGCGTAAAAATCGGTAAAACGGATGCCTTCGAGGGCCAAACGATCCAGATTTGGTGTATGGGCGATGCCGCCGTAACAACCCAGGTCGCCGTAACCAAGATCATCGGCCAGGAGGATAAGAATATTAGGAGTATCCATCTCTTGGTGACTTTCGCCGGTGGGGCGGCAACCTAATAGGATAAATAAACCTAGTACAATGAGGGTGCGGGATCGGATCATCGTCTTGCAATTTGAAGGAAAGTTAACAGAATTCCTGAACAAGCTTGTAGACGGAAAGTGGATTTGGCCCTGTGCCTTCATTTGTTAACTTTGTACGTATTATCAAAACAACTCGAAAAAATGCTGATGCAGGCCGGTCTTTCCCGATTGTTCTACCTACTACTTTTTGTTGTTAGCGCTCTTTTCCTGTTACCTCAATGTACTTCTAGTGAAGGAGGTAGTACCAACGACGGTTATCCCGAGCGTCCGATCACCTATATTGTACCATGGTCAGCCGGCGGGATGACGGATGTCAGTTCCCGGGTAACGGCCACAGTATTGCAAAAGCCACTCGGCCAGTCAGTCAATGTTGTCAACCGGACCGGTGGAGGTGGAGTAGTGGGGCATCTGGCTTTGTCTTCCTCCCGGCCCGATGGTTACACCATTGGCGCTGTGACGGTAGAGATCAGTATGTTGCACCACATGGGACTGACTGATCTGAGTTATACTAATTACACGCCACTGGCCTTGCTGATCAACAATGCTGCCGCTATTACCGTACGGGCGGATGCTCCCTGGAATACATTAGATGAACTTATTGCAGCTATTCGTGCCAATCCCGGGCAATTGAAAGCCTCTGGTACCGCCCGCGGCGGTATATGGGATCTCGCCCGTCTGGGTTTTCTAAAGGTCTGTGGATTGCCGTCAGATGCATTACCCTGGGTACCAAGCCAGGGTTCGGCACCGGCTCTACAGGAATTGCTGGCCGAAGGGGTGGATGTCGTTACAGCTTCTTTGACGGAAGTACATTCGCTACGGGAAGCCGGTCAAGTAAAAACGCTTGCTGTAATGGCCGAAAATCGGCTGGAACGCTTCCCGGACGTTCCCACGCTGAAAGAGCTGGGATACGATTGGTCGATCGGAGGATGGGTAAGTGCCTGTGCTCCAGCTGACCTTCCGGAAGAGATCAGGACTAAACTCATCAGTGCGTTGCAAACGGCTACCAAAGATCCGGAATTTACCACTGCCCTGAATAATGCCGGCTCTAATATACAGCTGATGTTCGGCGAAGAACTGGAACAGTTTATGGCGGAGCAGGACCGGGTGAACGGAGAATTGATGCGGGAAGCGGGGATCGCGGAATAAATTAGGAGTGAGGAGTGAGAGGTGAGGAGTGAGTTATGCACGTCAATGTCAACACCTGAACACCTTCAAAAAATGTCAGAGAAGAAAGAAAGAAAAGTTGAACTATTCAACGGCCTGATCCTACTCCTGTTTGGTATTGGGATCTGGTGGTATGCTTCGGATTTTCCAAGTCTGGACGAAGGCTATCCCGGCCCGTCCCTCTTCCCGAAACTGGTAGCGGCCGGCTTTATCATCTGCGGTGTTTTGCTGCTGGTCTTAAGTAGGTGGGATGGGGTGTCTGAAATGAATTTCAGGCCGTCAAGATCGTTGTTGATGGTAGCGGCCGGCCTGGCTTTGATCGGTATATTTCCGTATCTGATTGAGATGATGGGTTTTGTGGTTAGTTTGGCCGTACTGTGTTTTGCCTTTGGCCTGTTGTTGCGTGTGGTGTGGTGGAAAGCAGCCGTGACTGCGGCACTGACTTCCGTCACGATCTATTTATTATTCGTAATTGGTTTAGGAGTTCCACTATGAGTCATTTTTTTAGTTGGGAAGGAATATTGGCCCTACTCTTGGGCGGATTGTACGGCTCCATGTTTGGCGCTATTCCCGGGCTGACGGCCACACTGGCGGTCGCTCTTTTTATACCTATTGCTTTTTTTCTTGATCCTATGGTGGCCTTACCGGCCATTATTGCCATCTCCTCGGTAGCCATCTACGCCGGTGACGTGGGCTCTACGGTAGCTCGCATACCCGGTACGCCGGCGAGTGCTGCGTATTTGGATGAATTGTACCGGACTGCACGAAAAAAAGGCGCCATGTATGGTCTTGGGCTAAGTGCCATGGGGTCCGCTGTGGGCGGCATTTTGGGTACATTGTTATTGATCTTCGGCGCTACTGCCATTGCCTCCATTGCCAAACAATTTTCATCTTTTGAATATTTCTGGATCGCCATCCTGGGGTTGGCTGCGGGGGTGTTTGCCTCTGGAGGGTCATCGGTCAAGGCGCTGGCCTCATTACTCTTTGGTTTGTTTCTGTCTACCGTCGGGGTTGATCCTACGCTGGGCGTTCCCCGTTTTCATTTTGACAACGCTAACCTGCTGAGCGGATTCAACTACATCGTGGTGATGATCGGTTTGTTTGGTTTTTCTGAAGTGTTACAGCATTTATTCAAACCCATGCCCAAGGAAGAGGCTCCTGTACAGTCAATGGCCGGGGCCTTGAAGCAGTTCTACCGGCATCCGATGGTTTTGATCTTAAAGGAGAAATGGCTGGTGTTTCGCTCATCCCTTACCGGTATTCTGGTCGG
>JAGQXH010000674.1 GCA_020436695.1 Lewinella sp.
CGATAACCGCACATCTTTCAGTGAAGCTGTTCGTATTTCCAATTCCGAACGACAGTTCCGTAATACCGGAGCTTCCCTATTGTACAAACACCTGTTCCCCAAGAAAGGAAAAGAACTGACAGCTGATGTGAATTTCAACCGGGTTAACATTGATGGCAACGGTAGCTTCAACACCACGTATACCACGAGTAGCGTTACCAGCCAGGAACGCCAGCAAAACGGTGGCGGCACCAATTTCCTGACGGCTCAGATGGATTATGTGGAGCAATTGAATCCGCATATGAAACTGGAAGCCGGCGTACGGGCTGCGATCCGCAGCTTTGAGAACAGCAACGTCAATGAAGTTTATAATGCCGGTGACAACGAATGGGTACGCAGAACAACTTTTGCCGATCTGTATGAGTTCGATGATAATGTATATGCTGCCTATACGGCTTTCTCACACGAGCTGGGCAAGTGGGGATATCAGGTAGGCTTGAGAGCAGAGAGCAGTATTTATACCGGTACGCTACCGGAATCTTCAACCACATTCCAGAACAATTATCCTTTGAGCCTGTTCCCGAGTGCATTCCTCACTCGCCAGCTTAATGATAAGGATGTCATTCAACTGTCTTACAGCCGGCGTATCAATCGCCCGAGCTTCTTCCAGTTGCTGCCGTTCACTGATTTCTCCGATTCACTTAACCTGAGAAGAGGTAATGCGAATTTGTTGCCGGAATTTACCAATTCACTGGAATTCACCTACCAGAACTTCTTTGAAAGCGGAGACAACCTCCTGGTGTCCGTTTACTACAAGCAGGCTTCCGACCTCATCACTTCCTATCAGTTCCAGGAATACGATGAAGATCTTAAGCGCGATGTGATCGTTACCAGTTACGACAACTCTAATAGTAGTTTGGCCTACGGAGTAGAATTTACGCTCCGTAATAACCTGGGTAAGAACGTAGAGTTTACCTCTAACCTCAATCTGTACAATTCAAAAATTGACGCTTCCAACGTGGAGGCCGGTCTGATCAACGAACAGTTTACCTGGTTTGCTAAAGAAAATATCAATATCCAACTGCCGAAGGGCTTCATGTTGCAATTGTCCGGAGAATACCAGGGGCCTGCCGCCTTTACTCCCTCTGATGGTGGTAATCAGCATTGGAGAGGCGTAACCAACTCCGCTCAGGGTTACACGGTTGGTCGGGGATACGTAGATGCTGCGCTGCGCAAAGACCTTTTCAAGCGTAAAGCTAACCTGACGGTAAGCATTAACGATATATTCGGTACACGTAAATCGGGCACTCATTCTGAGTCTGAGTATTTCATTCAGGATAGCTGGCGCCTGCGCAACCCGCAAAACGTTCGCGTAAACTTCTCATACCGTTTCGGTAAACCCGATATTTCCCTGTTCAAGCGTAAGAACAACAATTCGAACAGCGAGGGAATGGATATGATGCAATGATAATTTCGGTGCGGGGTTTTCGGACATTGCAGGCAAGAATGGCCGGACACTGTATACCTGACCTCGAAAACCGTCAAAGAACATTTGTTCCAATACCTATAGTCAATTAAAGCAGGCCGTCCCAAAAGTTGGGACGGCCTTTTTTATTAATGGAGAATGTTATTCCGCGCGATCACTAACACTAGGCGCCTTCCAGCGCAGATATCCCACCGGTTGATCTTTAGCATTTTTCACTGCCTGATTAGCGCGTCGTTTGTCGTAGATCAGGGCAAAGGTCATTATGAGACTGGAGGCAATGATGATGAAGAGCAGAATGCCTGCTTCAAAATTTTGCACTTTAACATTCTCCGGGATAGCGTAGAATAAAAGAATGGTGATCAATCCGCGGGGAGCAATGTATAGTTGTGGAATAATATCCTTGCCGACCGATAAGCGCAGAATGATGAAGCGGATCAGGTAAATGGATAGAATGATCACCCCACTGACCAGTGCAACTTTGAGATTAGCCAGAGAGGCCAGTTCGATGGTTATGCCGAAGATCACGAAGAAAAAAGTCCGCACCACGAAGGCTGTTTCCATAGTGATCACATGCAGCCCCTCGTAGATCTCCCTGGCTTTCTCCAAATTGAGCCATTTACTGAGTCGTCCCTGAAAGAACAAATGCATATTGGCGATAAGCAGACCGAAGATCAGAATAATGATCAGGGAAGAAAGATGCATTTGCTTACCTAGCGAATAGAGTAACAGCAGTACAGCGATCAAAAGGAACAGCTTAACGTGACTCCGGATATTCTGGAAAATGAGGATCAGCAGATAGCTGGCAATAACGGAGACTACTACCGTTAATACAAGATTTCCGGCAAATCCGGCAATGCCGCTGCTGTGCTCGGCAGCGTCGACCTGTCCGGCCAGAAAGTAAAACAGCATGATGCCGAGTATGTCGGAAAAGGTACTTTCGTAGATGTGGAATTCTCTCTTCACCACGTTCAGTCCGCTTACACTGGGGATGATGATGGCGCTCGACAGAATGGACAGGGGCGTGGCGTATAACCAGGCAATACGGGTTTCCATTTCGAATGCGTATTGAAGGATCAGTGCCGCCACCCAGGTAGAAGCCATAAGTCCTATCAGCGCAATAACCAGAGCCTTTAAAATGGGAATGAATTTGTCTCTTTCCAGCTTTAGTTCCAGGGCTGCTTCCAGCACGATCATGATCAGTCCAATGATACCCAGGATCTCCAGAGGTAGGGTGAAATCCAGATTCAGTTTCATGGCTTTCAGAGCAAATGACAGACCAATACCCATTACGATGAGCATCAACACGGAAGGAATGTTTGTCTTCCGGGAGATTTCACCGAAGAAGAAAGAGAGAATAATGATGACCGATGAAGCAATGATCAGATCGTAAGAAGTAAATATCTCCATGTACTTTGCGCTTAAATTTTTTTGTAACTATTTAGCACCCTCCGGGTGCGACTAAGAAGTTAGAGCCACCGAAGGTGGCGACCAGTTCATTGAAAACATTGAGTTGGTGCTTTCTAGTAGTGGATAGAAAGCTCTGAATGCGGGCATAGACCTGTGCTCCGGGCAGGGTGCGGAAGCACCCAGCCACCTTTTGTTTGGTTTTAGCCGGCCGTACGTCGCGCTCGGCTTGATTATTGGTAAAGGGTACGGCCTCATACTTTGCAAAAGCCAATACGGCGTCTCGGTAGCGTACCAAACGTTCCATCAGATTGCGCCCTTTGGATTTCTTTGGTCGCTTATTTTTGTAGCGGTATTGTGGAGGTGGTTCTTCCTGATCAGCCAGATAGCAGATGTGATCATAACGCCGATATAAACAATCCATATCTGGCACTGTACATTGGCCCCGGTCACTTTTATGATAGGCATACAGCAGCAGATCATGCATGCGAGCGGCCCAGTGGGAGCCTTGCTCGATCAGCCCTTGGAGGTCACGTAACAGGTGTGCGCCACACACGGCATGTCGACAAGATTCATAGCCAAAGTAAGACGCCCAGCAGTCATGCACGGCCCAGCCTTCATAAGCTGGGATCAGTGAAGCTGGATCATTCAAGGCTTTTTTGCCGCGCTTGGCATGGACAAAAAGGTAAGTGAACTTTGCATTCGAACAGTTGTGCAGCCAGTGCAATTTACCGACTACTCTCAGCCCCGTTTCATCAAAATGATTGACCGGACTCTGTAGTAATTCCTGTTGAATGCGCTGCTGACTACTCTGCAAGGCTTCATAGCACCTGTGATTAGCACTCACCTGCGTACTTTCGTTAAGCTCATAGCCGAATACATCACAGAAAAACCGGCGGATCTTTGAAAAAGAGACCTGATAGCCATTATTCAGCAACACGCTTAGCGAGCGCACGCCTGGCCCGTATTGCACGCGGGCTGGAACCGAATCCGGAAACTGACCTACTTGTAATTGTCGGCAAGCTGGACAAATACAGCTTTGCAACTGATACTCGGTCACTTCCAATTTCGGTGTAGGAAGATCAAAGACTTGCCGCTTCTCTATCACTTGCTTATGAATTCCGCTAAGGTCATAACCACAAACACAACGATTAGGAGCAAGAGGTACTATATGGTCTGCATGGGCAACCATATCCAAGGTCTTGCCCTTGTGCCCCGATTGACCACCGCGTTTCTTGCCCGATTGACGAGGCAAAGCCGGTTTCTTGGCAAAGCCATCTGAAGACGGAGGACGACTGCTATTTTTACTATTTTGATTCAGCCGGGTCTCAAGTGCGGTAACTTTACCCAGCAATTGCTTTTGCTGCACCTCCATCTCGGAAAGCCGATCAGTCAATTCCTGGTTCTGTGCAACCAACAGTTCGATCATCTCTTGTTGAGCAAGAATCAACTTATGACAGGATACTATGTCTGTGGGTAAGGACAACTCAATGTTTTTTTCGAAGATAACATTTTCCTCCATCTGACGATGGAGGTGCTAAATAATTACAATATTTCAAATAATGCCGACCGGATACCAGATCGATAACCCAACCGGCCTCTACTTTCTTACCTTACAGGTTATAGACTGGGTGGACGTATTTACCAGAAAAATATATCGTGATATTTTACTTTCCAGCTTTAAGTATTGCTGTCAAAATAAAGGCTTGAGATTGTGGGCATATGTGGTTATGAGCAATCACGTACATCTGATCGTAAGTACAGACCACGGAAAACTTCCCGATATTCTGAGGGATATGAAGCGCTTTACGGCAACGTCTATTCTAGATACGATAGAAAATC
>JAGQXH010000675.1 GCA_020436695.1 Lewinella sp.
CTGGAAATGATCCCCATGCCGAACGGTGATAAACGTCTGGTCGCTTTTTCCGGTCATACTCCGCACTATTCTGATGACAAAGGACAGGGCTGGCAGATGGCCGAGGGTTTTTCCGGTGTTTCCCCTTACTTCTCAGCGCCGCTGATGTTGAAAGATTATTCTTTATTCCTGTTGTGGAAACCTGATTACTACGAACCCTATGCGTTATATCGGTCAAATGACAGAGGACATTCCTACAAAAAACTACTCGCATTAAACGACTACGAAGAAGCACATTTTGTGCTCTGCCAGCCACATCACAGCCAATTGCTTTTCCTGGCCCGTAAAGAAGAGAATGGTACATTGCGCCTCCAGGAATGGGTGGCTCAACAGGAAGTACTCGTCAACATCAATACGAATAAGCCCCTGAAGCTTGGAACAGCCCCGGCTAACTTGAGTGGACGGATAGACAGTACCGGTATATTGCATCTTTTTGCCTATACCGGCGACGAAGAAGCTTATTCCCTTTACCATTCCGCTGACAAGGGAAAGCAATGGGAATTAGTTGGAGAATTACCCCACAGGCCCTGGGAAGTGGGGCTTTATCTTTCTCCCTCTGATGAAGACGTCATGTATATCGGGGAGATTGAAGCCCACAGATCTATTGATAAAGGCCGTAACTGGGAAAGCATTAATCATTGGTGGGAATACTATGATGATGTAGAAGGTGCCCTGCACGCTGATATTATGACTATCCGTGAATTCTCTGTTGATAGTCAGCGTCCTTTCACCCTGATCGGTCATCACGGCGGGATCTCCATTTCATACGATCAATTTGAGAGCCAAAAGAACATCGGATTAACGGATCTGAACACCAGCCAGTACTATAGCGTAAGAACCGATCCGATCGATCCCGGTTTTGTCTATGCTGGTTCTCAGGATCAGGGTTTCCAGCGTACCAGTGGTTTTAATGCCGATCCGGATGCAACCGCTTCATTTGATCAGGTCATTTCCGGTGACTACGGCTCCATTGTGTTCGGCCGGGCCGGAACGGCACTCTGGACCGTTTATCCCGGCGGATGGGTCAATTATTACGATCAGCCACGGGACGGTCAGGTCAGTGCCTCTTTTGAGTTGGAATCAGAGGATGAGCCAGTTTGGTTACCGCCGCTGATGCCCAATCCGGACAGTGGGAAAAACGGCATATACATGGCCGGTGGCAATCTGGATGGCGGGCCGGGCTCTTATCTTATCGGTATCGAATACAAGAATAAAAAACTGGAAACACATCAGTTGGATTACAATTTTCAACTGGAGTCTGCGGGTGGAGCATTAAGTGCGCTGGCTTCGACACCAGCTCATTCTGCCCATTTATATACAGCTACCACCAACGGCCGTTTCTTTTTCTCTCACGATGGAGGCGTCAATTGGGAACAGTCGCTCAACTTCATACCGGAAGGTCACTATTTATACGGGCAGGCCATCTATGTTTCCCGATTTGATCCAAATGTAGTACTGCTTGCGGGAAGTGGATATGACAACCCGGCGGTTTTCATTTCCCGTGACGGGGGTAAGAACTTTCACCCAATAAGTGACGGGCTACCTCCTACCCTGATCCTTGGTTTGGCTGCCAATACGGATGAAAGTCTGTTTTTTGCCGCTACCGAAGCCGGACCATATGTATTTTACGTTGCCGACCAGCGCTGGTATGATCTCAGCACACCCTGTACTCCCGTTCAAACCTACTGGTCAGTAGAATATGTGCCTACAACCCAAACCGTGCGTTTCGGCACCTACGGGCGGGGGATCTGGGACCTGCAATTAAGAGGAGACGATCCCACCCCTGCCGAAGAGCCGGCGCGACCGGTAGCCCGACTGAGTGTATATCCCAATCCGGCTACCGGTCCGCTCCAGATTTCCATTCGCGATATTCAGGATGATTACACGATCACCCTTCGGGATGCCAGCGGTCGTAAACTATGGAGGGAAGCCCATGGTCCTTATGATCAGGAACTTCAACTCGATCTGAATTCATTTCCCTCCGGCCTATACCTACTCACTCTGGAAACTCAAGGTCAGAGCACATCTCGAAAACTCATTATACAGCATCGCTAAAAGTGCCTTTTACTTACTTCTCCCCAATCCTGAACGGCCCGGCCGGCAAGCCCTCCTGGTTGTACAAATTGGCATCGTCCGGGTTATCGCTCCAGGCGTAGCGCACCATTTTGGGATGATCTACCGCTTCATTCCACACTACGACTTTATCTCCATCGATCATGGCTTTGGCCCATACATATTTCCCGTCAGCTCCGGCGACGGCAAATCCTCTTACATATCCATACTTATCGCGTTTTGTAGTGAGTCCACTTCCTATGTGCTCAAATTCCAAAACTGCTTTATTGCCATTGATCTTTAAACCGGTACAAACCGGTCCGGAATATTCCAGATTTTTCTCTCCGTAAGTCATCTGTCTTGCCGCCAACGCCAGCCGGTGACCTACATCGGTCTTGTTACGGGGATGGATATCGTTAGCTTCTCCGATGTCGATGATGACCGCCTGAGCTGTGTTCGGTAATTCCAGGGCAGCCGTTTGCGATTCTCTCAGAGTGGCCCAGTTGGAATTTTCCGGCTGATCCGGGTTTTGCATAAAATTGGCCAGCTGTACATACAGGAATGGGAAATCACCTATCCCCCATAGATCACGCCAAAGAGAGATCATAGATTTAAACTGGCCGGCATAGGCTTCAGCCTGCCCTCCTCCTCCGGCATTGGATTCTCCCTGATACCAGAGTGCGCCCTTAATAGGGTACCAGATAATAGGGTGGATCATAAAATTATAAAGTAGTGTCGGCTGCTGGTTTTGACCTGCGCTCGCCGGTGCCTTATTCACAAATCCAACTTTAAATTTCCAATCGCCGGCCAATGAGATCGTTTCGTCTCCCAAGTCGACAAACATCGTTTCTGCTTCACCGTATACGCCGCCACCGCCACCGGTGTCGTGCACACGAATAACGATCTTGTTTTTCCCGGCGTGCAATATCCCTACCGGGATCTCATATTTTCGCAACTCATTGTAGCTATCGGTAGTTCCCACCTTTGTACCATTGACCCAGGTGATATCATTATCGTCGATCATGGCCAGGCCGATGGAAGCTTTCTTAGCGGCCTGTTCGGCAGTAAGGGTTATCGTTTTACGATACCAGGCGAATCCATCCAGAAAACCCCACCCCTTTTGTTCCCACAGGCCAGGGAGTTCCATGAATTCCCAATCCGAATCATTTAGATCAGGAGCCTGCCAGATGGGAACATCGCCTTTCATACCCAGGTCACTTTCGGGGATAGCGCCCAATTTTTCCCGTAGTATTTTCTCCATGGCCTCTACCTGCTTCTTTTCTTCTTGCTGCAGGCTATCCATCAGTTGCTGCGGATCGGCATACCCCAAAGAAGAAGCATTCATCCAGGGTTCGATCCGGCTACCGCCCCAGGATGTATTGATCAGACCGATGGGAACCCCTGTCGCCTTTCTGATCTCCTGGGCGAAATAGTAGCCTACAGCCGTAAAATTACCAACGGTCCCCGGTCCTGCTACTTCCCATTCTCCTCCGGCAAGCGTATCCTGTGGCGTCGTCGCCCCGATCCTCGGGATCTTAAAATGCCGGATCTTCGGATCATTCGCCGACTCCATAGCTTTTTCTCCGTTTTTGGTATTACGTAGTACCCACTCCATATTGGACTGGCCCGAACATACCCAGACATCGCCCACGAGAATATCGCTGACGATACGCGTATCGTTTTTTCCTTCGATGACCAGGTTTAGCGGGCCGCCGGCCGGCAAAGGAGGGATCTCCACCGAGAAGTTACCTCCCTTATCGCAGCGTGTTTTATAAGTACTCCCGGCAATAGTAATGTTTAATTTTTCCCGCTTTCCGGCCCAGCCCCAAAGTTTAAGCTTCTGGTCGCGCTGAATGACCATGTGATCACCGACCAATTTGGGCAGGCGGATCTGTGCCGAGGTACTAATACCAGTTATCAGGAACAGCAGCAATAGATAATTTCTTGCAGACATATTTATGGATTTTTGTTGAAGTCTAATTTTTACAAAATAGGATTTTGTAGGAAAATTTCAATTTTGCACCAGTTCCTGCAAAGAGACGAATATTATTTCTGTCCGGAATCTCTTTTTTTTGCAGAAAAATTAAAGATCATGCAGCAGCATCGAATGGCGGTAAATGCCCTCTTTTTTCTTAACGGCTTTACTTACGGCAACTGGATCGCCCGTTTACCCCGTTTTCAGGATGTATACGGACTGGATAACGGTGGGATAGGTCTGATCCTGCTGGCTCATGCTATTGGCGCCCTGATGGCCATGCCCGTAACGGGTTGGATCATTACCAAGCGAGGTAGCCGACTGGCCACCACCTACGCTGCCTGGTCGTTTGTTCTCTGGGTGATTTTCATCCCGCTGGCACCGAACCCCGGACTATTAGGGGCTATATTCTTCGGAATGGGTCTGTCCGGGGGTATGCTCGATGTCTCCATGAACGCGCAGGCCGTGTTGGTAGAGCAAGCCATGAAAAAGCCGATCATGACTTCCTTTCATGCTATTTTCAGTCTGGGCATGATGTTAGGTGCCGGTAATGGTGCGTTATTTATCAAACTGAACCTGGATCTGTTGCCACACATCTGGACTATTGCCGCTTTGGGCATAGTGATCGCCTGGTGGGGTACCCAC
>JAGQXH010000676.1 GCA_020436695.1 Lewinella sp.
CTAATCAAGGGGATTGATTAATTTCAATGCGCTTTTTCATGCTGAATTTTATGTTGCCGCAGGCAACTTCGGCAGGATACCAACCAACATTAGACAAGATATATGAATCGCATCCGACTTTGGTTCGAATACCTGTTCCTATCTGGTGTGGTAGGTTTGCTGCCGGCCTCGCTTTCTGCGCAGGAAACTGCGGATAAAGACATATCTCTTACCTACACCGTTCCCAGCAATCTGGTTCAGGGACGCATATATTCTCCCAACTATTTTCCCATAAAAGGAAGTCCTTTCCTGACGGAGAGTTGGGAAGCACATGATTTTAACCTACAGAACAACGAATATCATAATATGCCGGTCTGGTACGATATCTACGCCGATGATCTGATCCTGTTGTATCAGCAGGGACAGAATCTGCTCTTTATCCGGCTGAACCGTAAACACGTTAAATACTTTAAATTCTCCGGCCGGGAATTCGTTAACATTACCTATAGCCGCTTTCGGGATACGGGATTACCGGACGGCTATTATGAGATCTTACGGGAAGGGCAGATCGGCCTGCTGGCTAAAAGAAAATTACTGGTGGAGGATAATACACAGGACTGGACTTCCTCCTTTTTTCGGGAGGATCGCTGGTATCTCTGGAAGGATGGAAAAATGCGTTATCTGCACAATAAGAAAAGTTTACTGGATGCCGTCGATGAACAGTATCGGAAACCGGTGATACGCTTCGCCAAGAAAAGCGGTATCCGCCTGAAGCATGCCGGTGATCGGGAATGGGAACAGATGGTTGACTTTCTGAATACCCTAAATTGAATCATTGTATGAAACAAGCGCTACTCTTTTTATGGGTATTCCTTGCTAGTGCAGGCTCGCTGCTCGCCCAAACTTCCGCCCGGGAGATAATGCTGGAAAAGGATTATAACGGTCTTCCCTTTACGGAATTTGTGCAGGCATTAGAATCGGAGCATCATGTCCGGTTCTATTACTTTACCGGTTGGGTGGCCGATATACAGGTCAAACAGGCGCAAGTACCGGCCACTTTGAGCGAGGTACTGCAAAGCACTTTCGCGGACACCGATTATCGATATTATTTCCATACCGACCGACAGATCATCCTGACCTTCGATAAGCAAGTCCAGTCAGAGATCCGGTGGATTGATCCCGCCGCCGAGCAGGATGTTGCCCAACAAAATTCAGTGGCACCGGCCTCGGTCATGGCCCAACAGATGGAGAGTTTCGAAACGGAGTGGATCGTCATCGGTAACCCGAATGCGCCGGAACAAAAGCCCAAAGTGACGCTCAGTGGCTACGTCTACAATGCAGATACCGGACGGCCCCTTCCGGATGCCATTGTATATGTAGAAGAATTGCAGACCGGTACTACCAGTGATTCATTGGGGTATTACGAGGTCACTCTGCCACAGGGACGGTACCGGATACTGTATCAAAGTGTGGGGCTGAAAGAGTCCAGCCAACATGTACAGTTGTTTGCCGGAGGACAGATCGATATCCGACTGGGAGCCCTTATCCTGAATTTTGAAGAAGTTGTGGTCCGTGCCAACCGCAAAGAGCAGATCCGCAGTGTACAAATGGGCGTGGAAGCGCTCAAACTGGAAACCATCAAAGAACTGCCCACGTTGCTGGGTGAAGTGGATGTGGTGCGGTCTGCACTCTTACTGCCTGGCGTGCAGACTGTAGGCGAATTTTCCGCCGGTATCAATGTTCGGGGTGGCGGAGCTGATCAGAACCTGATCCTGCTGAACGGTGCCCCGGTGTATAATGCCTCGCATCTCTTCGGGTTCTCTTCTTCTTTCAGTCCGGATGTCATTGAGGGCTTTGAATTATATAAAAGTAGTATCCCCGCTAAATACGGTGGGCGTATCTCCTCGGTGCTGGATCTGGAAATGAAAGAAGGCACTATGGATCGCTGGATATTAAAGGGAGGCATTAGTCCGGTAACCAGTCGTATTACCCTGGAAGGACCGATAGTTAAAGATCGCTCTACCCTAATCATCAGCGGACGGAGTACTTACTCCAATTACATCTTACAACGGTTGAACCGCGCTGAATTCCGCAATAGTAAGGCCGATTACTACGATGTGACTGCCCGCTATAAAACCAGTCTGGGGCAGAATGATCATCTCGATGTTTCTACTTACTTAAGCAATGATGCCTTCCGCCTGAACGGAGATACCACTTTCCGCTACCAGAACCGGAATGTGGTGCTCAATTATCAGCGGGCGATAGGCGAAAAGATGTTTGCCACCTATACCGGCATTTTCAGTCAGTATAATTTCAACGTCAATAGTGAGGCGCACGCCCGGACCGCTTTCGATCTGAACTACCGTATCGATCACAGCCAGGGGCGGGCACATTTTTCCTATGCACCCAGCGATAAGCATCAGGTGAACTTCGGCCTGGACGTTATCCATTACAACCTGGATCCCGGTCATATTGAGCCCCGCGGTGATGAATCCATTATCCTGCGGCGTCAACTCGACCGAGAACGAGCGCTGGAAGGGAGTATCTATCTCAGTGATGAATGGACCATTTCGGAGCGCTTTTCGGTGCAGGCCGGACTGCGTTGGACCAACTACTGGTACCTCGGTCCTCAACTGGTTTACCAGTACCGGGACGATGCTCCCCGAACGGAGGCAAATATTATCGACAGTACTTATTACGACGGAGGCGTGGTGCAGCACTACGGAGGCCCGGAGTATCGATTGTCCATGCGCTATTCGTTCAGTGTGAATACCTCCATCAAAGCAGCGGTTAACCGCAACCGGCAGTATCTGAGCATGCTGTTTAATTCGGCTACCGTTTCACCGACCGCTACGTGGAAACTATCTGACAGCCATATCCTTCCACAGACCGGTGATCAATTTTCGCTCGGTTTCTTCCACAATATGTATGACGACAAGCTGGAATTCTCACTGGAAGGCTACTACAAGATCATCCGCAACATGGTGGATTATAAGGCCGGGGCTGAACTCCTGCTCAATGATCACCTGGAAACGGATGTAGTGAACGGCGACGGCCGGGCTTATGGTATTGAAGTGCTGCTGAAAAAGAATGGTCGCAAACTGAATGGATGGCTAAGCTATACCCTGTCCAAAACCCGCTTTCGTGCCGACAGCCCCTATCCGGAAGACCGCATCAACAATGGGGAGTGGTTCCCGACCAATGTGGATAAGCCGCATGATCTTAGTCTGGTGGCTTATTACAAGGCATCCCGCCGGTTCAGCTTTTCCACCAATGTTTCGTACAGTACCGGCCGGCCGGTGACTGTACCGGTAGCGAAATACGATTTTATCAACGGGGTGCGATTACAATATTCCCGCCGGAATGAATTCCGGGTTCCCGATTATTTTCGCTGGGACCTGTCGATCAACCTGGAGGGCAATCACAAAATCAAAAAGCTGGCCCATAGTTCGTGGTCTTTGTCACTGTATAATATCACCGGAAGAAAAAATGTATACTCCGTCTTTTTTGTGAGTGACGGCTCCGAGGCGCGTGGTTATAAGCTGGCTATTTTCGGTAAACCGTTTTTGACGCTGACTTATAATTTCAGGATTTGAGTAAAAGGGAGATCCTGAGACGTTTGGATTTTGAGAATTTCAGGATTTGAGAATTTCGTCCCAACGTCCCAACGTCCAAACGTCCCAACGTCCAAACGTCCAAACATCCAAAAAATGAAAAACCATACCAGGAAATGATAAAGCACATCGTAATAGTAGTATTGGCTTTGGTGCTGTATAGTTGTGTGGAGCCTTTTGAGCCCGAAGTAGGTGCCTACGAAAGCACCCTGGTAGTAGACGGCCTGTTTACTAACAGTGCGGATACTTCTTCGGTCATCCTATCGCGCTCGTATGCTTACTCGGAGCGAAAAGGCGAAGCGGTGCAGGGCGCTACGGTGGTGATCGAAGATGATCAGGGACAAATGAACGAAATGAAGGAGAGCAGCCCGGGGGTATATCAGAATGATCCCGCAGCATTCAGTGGAGAAGTGGGGCGTAGTTACCGCTTACGCATTACCACTCTGGACGGGCAGCAGTTTGAATCTTCCTGGGAATTGATGAAACCGGCTCCACCGGTGGGAGAGATCTATTTTGAATACAAAGAGCGGCTACAAAATGAAGTAGGAAAACCGCCTATTCCGGGTATTCAGATCTATCTGGATTCCGATGATCCCGAGCAGAAGACCCGTTATTACCGCTGGGAGTTTGAAGAGACCTACGAATTTCATTTAAAGCACCATCCCGTTATTGAAGTGATCTTCGGCAGTAATCCGGGGTTCGGTGGAGACCGTATCGAATATGTATCACCCGGCCCGAATGGTGGCTTTCGCTGTTGGAAACACGAAACTTCAACCCGGATCATGATCGCTTCTTCCGAAAATCTGACGGAGGATGCCGTGGTAGCTTTTCCGATCAACTATGTGGATATAACCACCTACCGTTTATACCGGAAATACAGTCTGCTGGTTAAGCAGTATGCCATTTCCAAAGGCTACTATGATCACCTCCGGAAAGTGCTGGAGGTCAACGAAACTACCGGCAGCCTGTTCGATCCTATCCCCAATGAGACCCTCGGGAATATTCATAGCTCGGATGGACGAGATATACCGGTCCTGGGTTATTTCAGTGCAGCCGGTGTGGATACCTCGCGTTTTTTTATTGATAATACCGAATTGCCGTTCGATGCCCGGG
>JAGQXH010000677.1 GCA_020436695.1 Lewinella sp.
AACCGCTACCGAAAGCCATCCGGTGGAGGAGCTGAAGCTCAGCGATTTCGAGCCGGTTTCCCGTTATCAGATGCCGGAAACGCGGGTCGAACAGGCCCGATATCCGCTTATTGATCTGCATTCCCATCCATACGTAAAAACGGAAGCCGAACTGGACGGCTGGGTCAATATCATGGACGAAGTCGGGATTGACAAAAGCGTGGTCATGACCTATGCTACCGGCGCCCGTTTTGACACCCTGGTGCAGCTTTTTTCCAAATATCCGGATCGCTTCATTCTCTTTTGCGGTTTTGATTACACCGGTTACGAAGAAGCAGATTTCGGTCCGGCAGCCGTTGCCGAACTGGAGCGATGCTTCAAAGCCGGCGCACGCGGTGTGGGCGAACTGGGTGATAAGGGAAAAGGATTGTTCTACTCTAAACCCACACCAGCTTACGGCATGCACATCGATGATGCGCGCATGCGGCCACTCATCGAGAAGTGCGGCGAACTGGGTATTCCCATCAGCATCCATGTAGCCGAGCCCATCTGGATGTACGAAACCATGGATGCACATAATGACGGCCTGATGAACGCCTTTAAATGGCGACTCGATGATCAGGAAGGTATACTGGATCATGCCGCCATGGTAAAAACGCTGGAAAATGCGGTAAAGGCACATCCCGGCACCACTTTCATTGCCTGTCATTATGCCAATTGTTCCTATGATCTGTCCATACTCGGTCAGCTGTTCGATCAATATCCCAACCTGTACGCCGATATCGGCGCCCGTTACGCGGAAACAGCCACTATCCCCCGAACGGTCAACCACTTTTTTCAGCAGTACCAGGACCGGCTGCTTTACGGTACCGATATGGGCACCGATCCGGAAATGTACCGTACGACTTTCCGCATTCTGGAAACGGAAGACGAACATTTTTATGATCGCAATATATCGAGCTATCACTGGGCCATGAATGGTTACGGGCTTCCAGACGATGTGCTGGAAAAGGTCTATCGCACCAATGCCCAAAGAATATTGAACATACAGTAAGAGCAATTAGGATCAAGTGTCAAGTTCAAAAGGCTCCATGATCATAAAGCTTGCACTCGCACTTACGCCTGAGTTTTATACCGGTACCTAAATCAACTAAAACAAACATGAAACACCTAAAGCCCTCCAGTCGTCTGGTCTCACTCGATGTCTACCGCGGCCTCACCATGTTCCTACTGATGGCCGAAGCAGCCGGTGTATATTCCGCATTCAGCGATTACTTTTCCGAAAATAGCCTGGGCGGATTCATCATTCGGCAATTTCATCACCATCCCTGGGACGGTCTGCGTTTCTGGGACCTCATTCAGCCTTTCTTCATGTTTATCGTTGGGGTAGCCATGCCCTTTTCGCTACGTTCGCGTCTGAAACGGGGCGACAGCTGGTCGGATGCCTTCCGGCATATTCTTAAGCGTTGTCTGCTGCTTTTCCTGTTCGGCGTAGGTTTACACTGTATTTACCGGGATCAACTGGTATGGGAACTGTGGAATGTGCTGGTGCAACTGTCCTTTACCATTTTGCTCGCTTTTATCCTGATGCGCTACAGCACCAATACGCAGTTGATCGCTTCGCTGATCTGTCTGGTGCTTACAGAGATCCTCTATCGTACCTACGATCCGGCGGCTCCTTTTGTTAAGGACCAGAATTTCGGTTCCTGGATGGATATGATCCTGATGGGTAAGATCAATCCCGGTGGCGGCTGGGTGACGATCAATTGCCTGCCTACGGCCGCACATACCATTTGGGGGGCCATCTGTGGTAGCTTGTTATTGTCGGATAAAACGCCCATGGAAAAGATCAAACCGTTGCTGATCGCCGGAGCAGTGGGGCTGGTCATTGGCTACGGTCTGCATTTTACGGACATTACGCCCATTATCAAGCGCATTGCCACGACTTCCTTTGTGTTTGCTTCCGGCGGATGGTGTCTGTTGGCGCTGGCCTTTTTCTATTGGTTCGTCGATATGAAGGATAATAAAGGCTGGACGACCTTCTTCGTGATCGTGGGTATGAACTCTATATTCATCTATCTTTTTGCCGAAACGGTCGGACATCAATGGCTGAAGCCGAAAGCGATGGTGTTTACCAATGGCTTTTTATCGCCTATTGGCTTTGGTGAGCATCTGGTCCACATTCTCAATAGTTTTGTCACACTGGGGATCATGTGGTATTTGTGCTATTTCCTGTATAAACGGTCTATCTTTTTTAAAGTCTGACGTTTGTTGCGGCAAAACTGAATTTTGCGGACGCTGTGACGCAGGCAGAGCCAACGCCGAACGAGGGCGAGGCTGTCTCATAAGTAATTTTTGTACGAGAGACGCAAAATTTAATTTTAAAAGCGGTGCGAAGTGTGGCATATCTTATGAAGTGTATGCCACACATGGGCCTTCGTTTAAAATTAAATTTTGCTTCATTGACTTATGAGACAGCCTCTACTTTATTGCTTTGGCTTAGCTCGGCTTCGGCGCGCATGCGTTCCACTAACCGCTGGTCGTCGTTTGCAACGACGACCCAATATCAAAAACCGGTATAAGATCCTTACCTTTAAGCCATCACCTATGCCAGTTTCCCATGCAGCAGATCCAAGCCCACTACATCGACCTCGACCAGCGCCGCATCTTTCCCGCTGAAATAACCTATAACGATAAGATCCTTGAAGTTCGGGAACTGGATACGCTACCGGATGATGCCGGCTATCTGCTTCCTGGTTTCGTCGATGCACACGTACATGTAGAAAGCAGTATGTTGCCACCGTCCGAATTTGCGCGTCTCGCAGTGGTGCACGGCACACTGGCAACCGTATCCGATCCACATGAAATTGCCAATGTGCTGGGCGTTGCGGGTGTGGAATACATGCTCAAAGATGCCAGGCAGGTGCCGTTCAAATTTTGTTTTGGCGCGCCCTCCTGCGTACCCGCTACGTCTTTTGAAACCGCCGGAGCCGCCATGGATGCAGCAGAGGTGATCACTCTACTACAACGCGACGATATCGGATACCTGTCGGAAATGATGAATTTCCCGGGGGTGATCCATCAGGACGCACAGGTGATGGCCAAGATAGCCGGGGCTAAACGGCTGCACAAGCCGGTCGACGGTCACGCGCCGGGCCTGCGGGGAATCGATGCTCAGACGTACTTTGCTGCCGGCATCACTACCGATCACGAGTGCTTCACCTATGAAGAAGGCCGGGAAAAAGCAAAAACAGGAGTGAAGATCCTGATCCGTGAAGGTAGTGCCGCCCGTAACTTCGAAGCACTTTGGCCATTGATCAAAGAATTTCCCGAACAGATCATGTTCTGTAGCGATGATAAGCATCCGGACGACCTCATTAAAGGCCACATCAATCAGTTGGTAGCCCGGGCCGTGGCGCTGCGTTGTGATCTGTTCGATGTGCTCCGGGCCGCCTGTGTACATCCCCGGGAGCATTACCAGCTACCGCTGGGACAACTGAAGCCCGGTGATCCGGCCGACTTTATTATTCTCAAAGACCTCACGCAGTTCCTGGTCAAGGAAAGTTGGCTGAATGGCACCTGTGTAGCACGTGACGGTCGTACACTAATTGAACGCCGGGAAAGTCCGGTAATGAACCACTTTAAAGCCAAAGAGCGAAAACCGGCAGACTTTGTGTTACCAGGAAAGGAAACACCAATGAAAGTAAGGATCATCAAAACTTTGGATGGGGAGATCGTCACTGAGGAAGAGATCGAAGAAGTGTCAGTCACCAATGGCCGGCTGGAGGCCGATACGAAAAAAGATATACTCAAAATAGCCGTCATCAACCGGTACACCGAACAGGCTCCGGCCGCAGTGGCCTTTGTCCGGGGTTTTGGATTGCAGTGTGGAGCAATTGCCTCTACGGTAGCTCATGATTCGCACAACATTGTAGCAGTAGGTACGGATGATGAAGCGCTGGCTACCACAGTTAATGCGCTGATCGGAGTAAAAGGCGGCGTTTGCGCCACTGATGGAAAAGGGATTACCCAACTCTTACCCTTGCCGATTGCCGGCCTGATGAGTACGGAAGATGGTTATACCCTGGCCGAAAATTATGCCCGGATCGACAACTGGGTCAAATCGGAGCTCTCCTGCAAATTGCAGGCACCTTTCATGGCCCTCTCCTTTTTGGCCCTGCCGGTTATTCCGGCCCTGAAGCTTACCGACCTGGGGTTATTTGATGTGAGGAAGTTTGGATTTACGGAAGTGGTGGTCAGGAGTGAGGAGTGAGGCCCCCTCTGCCTTCGGCATCTCCCCCGGCGTGGGAGACAAGTTGAATCAAAGGAAAAGGCTGACGATAATAGCTAAGGCTACATTGAGAAGCAGCAGATTAAAAAGCTTCTTGCCTCTTTGTAAAAGGTAGTTATCAAGGGTGAGGGCAATATGACAAAAGGGGTTGACGATGATCGCCAACCCCTTTTGTCGTATTTGCTGGGAAGATCTACTTAAATCTTCTCTCGTCTTTACGTTTTCTCTTCGTCTTATACATGTGACCGCTGACCTCATCGTTACCGGAAGGTGCACCCACCCGGATCATGGCACAACGGAAGCCGATCGTTCTGGAAGATTTGTCTTCATCCAGGAAGCGGCGCGTACCCGGAGACAGCCAGTAAGCACGGTCGGCCCAGGAACCACCTTTGTATACACGGGCTTTATCACTGATCAGTGTGTGT
>JAGQXH010000678.1 GCA_020436695.1 Lewinella sp.
AAAATAATTTTGATTATTGGTATGATTATCAGATGGTTATGTGCTATTGCTGAATGTAAATAGGATTTCAAAAAAGAAAAATCAGAAAAAAAGTGTGAAGTCCGGTGACTTTTAACAAACAGCCCGTCAAAAGATCGAACAACAGCGAAAAACAACAATAAACACAAGAACTGAATATAAGGTTTTCATGATATGAATATGGGTTTTAGGTGTTTTTTCGGGGGGCTTTGGCCCCTCTTTTTTTTCAAAAGTCTTGTTATCCACACATTTGATCATCGGATTTTTTACGTTTATCAACTATTCCCGTCAAAAAAAGTAATTTTATTCTAACTTTAATTCTGCTTTACAGCGTTTAAATTCCATATCTTTACCCAAACAAAGCTTCAAAAACTAACTTCTTTTTTGCCGTCTATACAAAAAAGGAGTTTCTCTTTTTTTCTTCATTCCTTGCAGTGTAAACTGATCTTTGATAAACGGACACCTTCAAAGGTTGGGACTAGGTCACATCTAACAGTACAATAACCGATAATTTGTTATTTGGCTATATAAGAGCTTTTATTCACTTATCTAAACCGATTTAAGTATGAACACTTTGAAAAATTTTCAAGACCTTGCTCTTGAAGACGAGCAGCTAACCCAATTGAAAGGAGGAGGAGACCCGCCACCATGGCCGGAAGATGATGACTGGGATTAGTAAACCGTGATGACTCAGAAAGGCTGCTGGCTGCTAGCTGGTTAGCGGCCTTTCTCAAAATATCGTAAAATATGTAACTTAAATCTGAAGCATTCGTCTTATTATATAATAGGGTATAATACATACTTACTTATTCGGCTACTTTCAAATAGTTGTACAACTCATCATCTTTTCCATTTCCGAGCCGTAACATTTTGAAGAAAAGCAAATAGAGGATTCCCCCCACCTTTCAATCAGGTTGTAGTAAATAGTCTGTAATGAGTTATTTAATCAGACGGGTATTGGTATGGGGGTATTTTTCTTTACTGCTGATCCCATTGGTGCATTCCGGAACGAATTGTGACGGCCCCCTCTTTAAACAGGCCGAAGAACTATATGCTTCTAAAGCATATGTTGCGGCAGCCGAACTGTATGTACAGGACCTTGAAGGAGTCAAGATCAAAGCTTGTTCTACCTACATATATTACCGCCTTGGCAGGATCAATGCCCGCTTGTCATTATTTCCCGACGCAGTAGATTATTACCAGAAAGCACTGAACCTTGCTATTGAGGAAGACAGTTTCAAGATTCAGGGACGGATCTTATCCAGTATGGCAGAAGTTTTCAGTAAAACTGGTGAATACGAAGAGGCTTATACCCGGGAAACGGAAGCCCTTAATATTGCCATAATGCTGAAAGATTCCGCCGGGATTTCCCGCTCTCAATATCAACTGGGGACTTTAGCCTTTAATCTGAGACGGTTCCAAGAAGCATTGGATCACTATCTGGTGGTGGATAAAATGATCACTAGTCAGAAGATCGGTGCCAGACATGCATCGGTATGGAGTGCTATCGGGCTTACTTATCTGGAACTGGATAGTACGGGCCTGGCCGTGAAATTTTTATTGGCTTCTGCCGACTGTGCCAAAAAATGCAGAGAAGAAGAGATCTTGGCTTATACCATCGGCAACCTCGCCATGGCCTACATGAAAAGAAGGGAGTTTGAGGTTGCGGAGAACTATTTTCTGGAAAGCCTCCAAAGGAAGGAGCAACTCAGCGATAAGAACGGTCTAATCGGCGGGATGATTGATTACGGGACATTCCTTACACTCCTGCATCGTTTCAACGAAGCGGAGAATCAATTGAGAGGAGCCGTAGAAATGGCGGAAATAATCGCCGCAAAGAATAAACTACTCGCCGGATATGAAGCCCTCACTCACCTTTTTAAGGAAAGCGGTAAATTCGAGCCGGCGCTGCAATACATGGAAAAAGTAACCGCTTTGAAAGATGAAATATTAAATGAGCAGACACTGAACCGGATCCAAAATATTAAGGCTCAGTTTGAGATCCGTCGCAGAGAAATTGAGATACAACGTTTGCGCGAAGTCCAGGAGCAAAAAGATATAAATTACAGCCTGAAGAAGAAGGGAGTATTCATCGCCTTTTCCATCATCTTCTTAGTTTTTCTCTACGGCCTGCACATGAATAATGAATTGCAAAAACGCAATGCAAAACTGGAAGATTCTGGTAACCGGCTGGCGGCAAAAAACGAAGAACTAAGAAGTTTTGCCCATGTTGCCTCTCACGATCTGAAAGAACCGCTTCGCACCATAAATTCTTTTACCGGCCTGCTTAGACGGAAATATCTGGATAAACTGGACGATAGGGCGGTAGAATATATGGACTACATTAATGACGGGGTCCAACGCATGAAAAATCTACTCGACGATCTGCTGGATTATACGCGCGTGGATTATTCTGATGAGAGACTGGAAATCGTTAACAGTGGAGAACTTATTCGATCAGCTATTGGGCAGCTGAATGCGCAGATTGTGAATAAACGGGCACAGGTAATTTTCACCACGGAAGATTTTCCGGAAGTTGAAGTGATGCCTTCTCAGATTATCCAGCTATTTCAAAATCTGGTGGGGAATGCCATTAAATTCAGCAACGGTCACTCCCCGCAGGTAAGTATTCACTGCGAGAAAGAATTATATAATGCCTATCGTTTTTCTGTGAAAGATAACGGAATCGGGATTGCTGCCGAAAACCGTGAAAAGATCTTCGAAATGTTTACCCGCCTGCATAGCCGTCAGGAATATGAAGGCACCGGTATCGGTCTGGCTACCTGCCGTAAGATCGTAGAAAAATACGGCGGAAAGATCTGGGTGGAATCCAGTCCGGGAGATGGAGCTACTTTTTTCTTTACATTGCCGGAATCTATGGTAAGTGAAGAAGTTGGTTAGCTGAAATGTAGTACCTTTCGCATTGACAATGCATTTACATTAGCAATGCAAATGATACGATGGTAAATTTCCCCTATTTTTTGCTCCTATACTTACCCATTATATTTTCCTTTTGCTGCACCTTTTCGGCAAGTGGTCAGCCGGTATCTTTTGCCGTACCGGTAGATCTTTCTGCCGGTACGGTAGCGGGTATCAGCGCTTTGGATGTGGCCGATTTTAACCAGGATGGCCTCATGGATGTAGCGGTCTTGGAAGGTGGCGCTCATGCTGGAGGAAGAGTGACATTGGCCTGGTTTGAAATGACTTCAGAGGGCACATGGTTAAAACATGAATTCGGAGCCGCCGAAGATCTGGATGACTTTATTGGTTCGGCTCGTTGTACGGATGTCGATGGAGACGGTGATCCTGACCTTGTTTTTACGAATGATGGTCATACCAGTGGTCCCTTGCACGTTTTTTATCTGGATAATCCAGGAAAGGAAAAGTGCAAAGAGACTTGGCCTCGTTACCTGATCGCCACAATTGAAGGTTTTCACGCCAATGATATGCGGGTAGCTGATATGGATGGCGACGGGAAAACAGACGTGGTGATCAGGCACAAAAGCCCGGAGGCCTGCAGGATACTCTTTCAGATCGATAAAACATCCTGGTTCGATAAATTGGTTTATAGCGGTCAGGCCGGAGAAGGACTGGCTGTAGGGGATATCGATCAGGATGGACTGCCGGATATCACGATGACCGGTCATTGGTTCAAAACACCTGCGGAAGCTCGACTTGGCCAATATCGAAGATACGATATCGATGCTGCTTATAAAACGATCAATAAGGGCACCAAAGAAGAAATCGGTGATATAAACGGCGACGGCAGGCCGGATGTGGTGATCTCTCCGGCAGAAGCTTTTCCAAATTATGGCGGCGCGGATCACGATCTGGCCTGGTATGAGTGTCCGATAGATCCATTAAATTCTGATCCATGGATCAAGCATATCATAAAGGCCAATTACAATAACGCACATTGCGTAAAACTTGCCGATTTTGACGGGGACGGCGATCCGGATATACTTTCTGCGGTAGCCTGGGAACCCCGTTCTATTCGAATTTATTTTAACGATCACGGTCTTTTTGAAAACTCCATCCTGCTGGTATCCGGTAACGGCATCTACTCCGGAGCAATAGCTGATATGGACGGGGACGGCGATCTCGATGTGGTGGGAGAGGACCAATACGCGCATAGTGCGCGCCCCTGGTATTATGAGTGCCTCCTGAAATAGGATCAATAGATATGGCTGGTTTCCTGCGGTAACTATTCTCTATTGGCTAAAACCCAGAGCCCAATGGGTTGCATAGTCTACAATTCCACTAACTTTGCTATTGTTTTTTCCTGGATGATCCTTAGATGATGAAAATTACCTACTTCTTGTTGATTGTTTTATGTTTTGGTCTGCTAAGTTGTACTGAACAAGCCCCGGTTTCCGGTACGATCGAAATGGATGCTGACGGGCAATGGACTCCTCGTATCTTTCTGATCGATCCGATGAGCTTTGATGGCATTGCTACCAGTTACCGGGGTAATATCCTGGATTCGGCACTTATTGATGAGCGGGGTAACTTTGCTTTCGAGGAAATGCCCGATGCGCCGGAGCCGGTGTTATTACAACTGGTCATCCAGAAAAAAGGGGAACGCTATTTAAATAAACTGGAAAATGATGAACTGGAAGCAGCTAATTATTTTCCCATCCTTTGGCAGAATGGCTCAGAGATCAACATCTCG
>JAGQXH010000679.1 GCA_020436695.1 Lewinella sp.
GAATACCATCCGTAAAACAGATAGATGCCGGACCGTCCCAGGGTTCCATAATAGTTTTATGGTACTCGTAAAAGGCCTTTTTATAATCCTCCATCTGCTCATCGTGCTGCCAGGCCTCCGGGATCATCATCATCAGGGCATGAGGCAGGGAAATGCCGTTGAGCACCAGAAATTCCAGTACATTATCAAAGTTTCCGGAATCCGAAAGGTGCTGCCCACAGATAGGCTTTAATTTTTCCAATTCTTCATCATTGAAAAGCTCCGTTTTCAGCAGATGTTCTTTGGATTTCCACCAGTTTACATTACCCTGTATGGTATTGATCTCACCGTTGTGCGCCACATAGCGGAAAGGTTGTGCCAGTTTCCATTTCGGAACGGTATTTGTGGAGAAACGAGAATGCACTAAAGCGATGGCAGATTTATAGTTCGGGTCCTGCAGATCGGCAAAATAGGGCTGCACCTGATAGGTCGTCAGCTGGCCCTTATAAACGATGGTTTTATAGGAAAAAGAAGTTATATAGAATTCGTCCTTCGACTGAGGATACGTAATATGTATGTTATGTGTGGAGTACTTTCTTAATACGTAAAGCTTGCGTTCCAGTGCTTTTCGATCCAGCGCTTCTTTGGGCTTTACGAATACCTGTTCCATCCGCGGTTCGACCGACAAAGCCGAAGGCCCGATATCATCATTGTGAGTAGGCAGCGTTCGATAACCGATCAGTTCCAGGCCACATTCATCTATATAATCATTGAGCAAAAAACGGCACTGCCGACGCAATACTTCATGTTGTGGGAAGAAAACCATTCCCACGCCATAAGTGCCAAATTCCGGCAGCCGAAGACCGATCTCAGCACATTTCTGCATTAAAAAATCATGCGGTACCTGCGTTAAAATACCAGCACCGTCACCGGTATTAGCTTCACATCCACAAGCTCCACGATGCTCCATATTAGTCAGCATTTGCAAAGCATTCGCTACCAGTTCGTGCGATTTATCTCCGTTCAGATTGGCTATAAAACCCGTTCCGCAGGAATCCTTTTCCAGGGATGGCGTATATAATCCTTGGTTGCTGCGTTCTTGCATAGGTTCTTTTTTGTTGTTGGCGTTGAATAAATCAAGAGTTTAGAGGCCACACACTGCGTATCGCAGTTTCCGCAACTCCTAAAATTAAGTGATTGCCCGTATCGGAAAGATCCTTTCCGAAAGTGTTACGAGTCGAATAATTTGGCGTTATCTAGTAGAGAATGTTCCAGGCACCGGAAAAAATTATGTCCCTGAACTAACTGAGAATCAAGCCTGAACGGCTTTCATAGGTTTTGATAAAATCGTTTGCGTTTTTAGCCAGGTAAGATCATCGTAGTGCCATCTGTGGTTTCTGGAGGTGCTGTTTCGCATTGGTTGTTGTAAGATTGACATTACCCGGGCTAACAAAAATAGATAATTTACATGAGTTTTCAAATAGATAGAATTCAAGCAAAGCCGGGCAATTTTACCATTTTACCTAAAACTTACGAATGGAAATAACGGATTCGATAATATTTTACCGCATTCATAATAGGAATTTAATTTCAGCTTTACCAAATTAAATACCACATCTATACAATGAGCAAAATTTTAAACCAATAAATCTCTTTTTTCTTAAATTTTAATTCCGCGTTAAAATTCACACATTTTTTATAGCCACACCCTCAATTCAGTCATTCTGATACGATGGCTAAACCCGGTCTGTGCATATTTTCACAGGTGTTGTAGCAATGCGATTTTTTTTAACAAATGAAGCATTTTAAAATTTAGTGTAGGATTGATATTAAAAAAATAGCTATTGATATTCAACCAGTCTTTCTCCCTTGCGATCCGGCTAATTTGAGCGTAGGCCACCTGTCTTGCTTTTTGCAAGTGAGCTTTCCAGTAAATTGCCTTTTCAGTTAACGCAAAACCTTCTTTACAAGAACCGAGTATGCTCTGATCACAGATCAACAGGATCTTCTCCTGTTTTTCCGGAAATAAAAAGGACTTGCCGGCATTCCTGAGTTTGTCCACCGGCATGATCAGGAAATCGGTATACACGATCTCGTCTTCATGGGCAAAGTCCAGGTAATCCAACACCATCTGAAACAGATCAAACTCCCCCCAGGACAATTGCTGGTATTTCAACACCTGTTCGGGCAGCCTCAAC
Organism: Lewinella sp.; assembly: GCA_020436695.1. Lineage (GTDB taxonomy): Bacteria > Bacteroidota > Bacteroidia > Chitinophagales > Saprospiraceae > Flavilitoribacter. The sequence goes on from JAGQXH010000679.1 coordinate 2,178, forward strand.
TCTACCAGATCACCGCAGTGTCTGATAATGAAAAAATCCAGTAACTCCTGCAACAGTTGCTCTACAAGCCTGTTTGCTTTACGGGCTGAGATTGCCCCGAGGTTCAGCTGGTCGTTCAGCTTTTCGCCGACCAGTTTTGATCTTCTGTCGACCACATCCCGAAACCCCGATTCATAAAGACGCTCGGAGAAATCAGGATATCGTTCCATTTGATAAACCGTCTGTACGCGCTGCCGGAGAGCACCCAGAAACAAGCTACCGATCTGAGGTCCGGCATCCTCACTCCAATCGATCTTTGTATCATCCTCCGGATCGGCAATTTCCGGTTGAGGAGCACCACATTGGAAACAAAAACGCGCCTCATCCGGTAATTCGGTGCGGCATTTTGGACAGGATCTCAAAATGAAATATTTTAATCTGTATCAATCGCATGATGTAAAGTGTGCCCTGTTTCTCCAGACAACAGTAGCAGCATGCAATTTACGAAGGTACAAATTCGTAAAATATGGGCAAACAACGAAAAAAGCGTGATCTACCCAGTAAAATTTGCGCAAAGTGCGGAAGACCTTTCTCTTGGCGTAAGAAATGGGAACGAAATCGGGATTCCGTAAAATACTGTAGCAAGCGATGCCGGGATCAGCAATAACTGAAATTACAGCTACCACTAATCTGTCGGAATAATCGAGCCGGAAGCGTTCTGATAAAAGTATACTTCATCGAAGAAGATCCATGCCCTATCGCCTTTACCCTGATGCCAGTTGGGTAGTTTTTTAATAGGTTGTGCCACGATCTTAAAGCAGGAATCCGCCGTTGCAGGGATGTGGACATCAAGACCTTTTACTTCATTCGGCAAATAATCTCCCGGCATTTCCGGTCGGAAACTTTTTACCAGTCTTAATTGCTGCGGATTGTTCCCGGCCCAGACTTCCACCTGTTCCGGCGCCATGATATAGGACCCCATGTTCTGCAAATAACTCAGTGTAATTGTAGACAAAGGTAGTGCCGGATCTTCCGGATAGAAAAGAGCTACAAACGGCTCTTCCCGAAATCCGATCCACAGGGGAGATAAGAAATTGGAAGCAAAGCCCTTCTGCTCATCGATCAGGCCGGCCGCCCCACTGCCCCGGTATTTTGGATTGGGATTGCTGAGTAATTCCGCCTGGAGAATGGGCGTAGAACGGGGAAAATAGGTAGTACTCACTGTTTCACTACCGATCCATTTCGCACAGAAAGCCCGTGCCTTGATCACCGAATATTGCCCCGGGACGATGGGCTCTGTATAGATCTCCGATCCCAGGCTATCCGGATCACTACCGTCAACGGTGTAACGAATAACAGCACCCGGAAAGTTGTGTTTTAAAATGATCACTTCTTTGCCATCCGGATTAAGGTCCTGCTTTACCGCCGGCGGACTTAATTGCAGCAACTCATTTTCATCCGGGACAAAACCGGCCTGGATATCAATCGCCGGGAATTTTTCCTTAAGATCCAGGATAGCTGTAGTATCCAAAGCCGTATCCCAAACGAATAGCTCTTTTAGATTTGGAAGTTGTTCCAGGGTTTTAGCAATAGTATTATTAACCGGCGTACCGGAAAGGGCCAGTATTCGAAGATTACGGCAAGCAGTCAGCTTTTCCAGGCCATCTCCACTGATATCCGTATTATTTAACAGGAGGACTTCCAATTGCTCGAATTGAGCAATGGTTGCCAAATCTTCATCTTTGATCGGAAGATGATCCAGTTTCAATTCCACCAACTGTTTCCTGATCTTGAGTAATTCCTCCAGGAATTCCGCTTGATACATCTCTCTCACAAATATGGCCGCACGCAGTGCCGGTGATCCCACGGCAAGCGGGCTCACGGTACGAAATGGCATATTCAATGATCCGATCAGATCCTGAGCAGCAGGAGAAAAATCATAAGTGTGTTCCGCTACCTTTTCAGTCTGTTTCATTGCAGATTCCACGTAGGTATATAGCGGATGATCCGGCGGCAGCAGGCCAATGGAGGTTTCCATATCCGCTCCGCATTTTACCCAAAGCTCGATCATATCGATCTCTGCTTTTGACAACTGCGGCTTTCCATCCGGCGGCATATGTTCTTCTTCCTCAAGTGGGAGATATAGCCGTTCCGTCAATAAAGCCCTAGTTGAATCAAGCAATTCCAAAGGATCTCCATTATCTCCTCCCCGACGAAAGCGCTTAGGGTCGGTCATTACCAATCCGCCTTTAGCCTTGCGCTCATTGTGACAACTAAAGCATTTCTGCTGCAATACCGGCCGAATAAGTGCTTCGTAAACCGGAGTGTTCTCCGTTATTTCTTCTTGCTCATGCCGAACGGGAGCCAGTACAAAATCTTCACCGTGGGTGATAGCTCCACCTTTATGCCCGGCAAAGATCAATACGGCCACAGTCAGCATAGCGCCAAATTGAAAGAGGGTGCCGGTAGCATAGCCTTTTCTCAACCAAAACCAAAGACCGAAAGTCATCCAACTCACGGCTACTCCAG
>JAGQXH010000067.1 GCA_020436695.1 Lewinella sp.
CCCTGCACTGCGTCCCAGCCGATACCCCGTCGTGCGAAAACTTCCCAGATCAGGCATTCGTGGGCTCCGTCATTCAAAATGTAGTCCGCTGCGATGATCGCATCCCGGCCGTCTACGAATCCCGGATTGCAGGCCTGGAGTTTCAAGCCGTCCATCATCAGCTGAATGGCTTTGTTATTACCGCCTGTCCCATTGTAGAGATCCGAATCGAAACCGTACAGATCGACCATCTCCCAGTACAGATCCCAGAGTACCAGCGTCCAGAGTTCACCCAAAGAGTGTGTCCCTTGACCGATCACGTCATCATAGGTAAAGTCGTTAATTGCAAAATCGGTAGAGTAGGGGAGCCGGCGAAATCCGACACCGTTGGCCCGGCGATTCCATACATAGCTGCCCATACCCACAGGGCTTTCTCCAATTTCCCCTTCTTTAGCCAAGGTTATCAGACTGAAAAAATCACTCCAGCCTTCACTCATCGATTCGTTGTTGAACAGACAGTCTACCTGTGATCCGCCACCTGTTAGGCGGGCCGTGATGCCGTGTCCGTACTCGTGGGCTACCAGGCCGTTATCCAGACCACCATCGAGATAAGTGGGCCCGGAATTGTCGGGTAGTACCAGTCGAAGGTCTACGCCGGCATTCAGAAATTCCCGGATCTGTCGGCAATCGGAGTTTTTCAACATCAACGTCGGAATATGAACGTCACTCACATCATTGACATCACCCATGCCAACCACCGATTCTTCAAAGTTACAGATCACCAGCGCAATAGCTCCGGCGGCTTCCACATTGAAGGTTTTTTCCTTAAAGAAGCACTCACCCCGGTCTACCAGGGCAATATTGCCGGTGACTTCCTCGACGTTTACGATGTCGCTACAGGCGAGGCGGGGTTGACTGGAGCCGTCGACTGCTTCCACTACCTTGCCTTCGATAGGTTCGTTATCAATGGGCGGGCCGTAGCTGGCCGTGCTGGTCTCATACGAACCGGCAATAGCGATGGGCGCAAGTACTGTCAGCAGGTTGTTGGTCTGGGTATTCCAAAGATACACCTGCATGCGTCCGGGAATACCGTCCGGTGGGGTAAAAAAGTTAGCGTTGTTGGTATGATCCTCATCTTTAAGATCTCCTCCATCCTGCGCGTGTCCTTCTACCTGGTCGTCACTTTTGCCGCTTCGGCCGTAAGTGTTGACCTGGAAGTTACCGGCCGCTTCATCAAAACCGTAGTGATAGGCAAAATCGTGCATGATATTCATCATGTAGAACAACTGCGTATTGGAAGCATCCTGATAATCTTCCGGTTCCAGACTGAGATCCAGCGGAAAATCGAACATCAGGTCTTCTCCACCATCGGTTTCATCACCTTCTGATTCGTCGCTGTCTTTGAGATCGAGAAAGACGTGGGCATTGTTTCCCCGGGTGATGGTGAATTCAGGGCCCTCCTGGCCGTTGGTATCGTGCCAACCGTAGGGTGAAGCGATCGGATCCTGCGGATCGGTCAACAACTGACGTTCTCCTTCCAATGGGTTTTCCAGAGGAATAGGATAAACATTATAGGTGGCCGAACCTTCGGTGGTGATGTTGAAATTCTTTAGCTGTGCTTCGCGCACTGGGGAAAAGTTTGTGTCGGCTATGCGGGAAGTCGTGCTGCATGCTTCAGAATGCCGGTGGTCTGTGCTTTTGGAAGAACAATACACCGTGCGATTGACCTTATCCAGGATCTGCCCCGTCAACGCATCCACGCGTATGCTCCAGTTGTCCGGTGAATCGATCTGGTCGATCACCAGATTCCATACCAGTTTTACTTCATCGGTACCGGCGATGGGTTGGAAAAACAGCCGCACGGGGATCTCTGAGTTGGAAATGGAACCTCCATCAAAAGTGATATTGGTACCTCCTTCCCGCTTGATGGGCCGCAATGGTCTGTCGATCACCAGGCTTAGCTCGGAGGCTACCCGTCGAACGGCGTCGTAAGGGGTTAGCACCGGCTGAGTAGTATTGATCTTTTCTTTCAGTTGGGGGACAAAACGGCTAGTAGCAAAAGCCACTTTCCCGGTAGCCGTCAGGTGGATGCCCATGATGGCATTGTATACTTCGATCCCCTGATAGCGCTGAATAAAAAAGAAATGACTGACGCCACTATTTTGGGAGTGATATTGATCGCTGACGATCATATCTGCTATGTCATTCCGGCTTAACTGCCATTGCTCACGTTCCTGCTCCACATAGCGCAGGGCAATGTCCAGATCGGATTGGCGTTGAGCTGATAAGAGAGAAGGTAGGAATAATAGCAAAAGCGCAAATGTGCGCAGAGTCAAAGTTCGGATCATGTTTCAATTTGATTTTGGATGACCATTTTGGGGCACCTGATGAATGAAGCTGGTTGGCTATTGAATTCCAGGGAAACAAATTTAGAGAAAAAAATGAATGGAATTTGTCAGTTTTTTACCTTTTCCGGTATTTGGCGTCCGTCAACTTGAATTTTACTAGTTTTGTAATCCATCAAAATACAAGCGGATCTTGGCAAAAAAAGGACCAGACAATGTGATCTTCGGAAGGCATCCGGTAGTAGAGGCCATCCAGTCGGGCGTAGCGTTTGACAAACTGATCCTGCAACAGGGTATACGGGGAGAATTCGAAAAAGAGATCCGGCAACTGAGCCGGGAATATGATATTCCGCTACAGGTAGCGCCCAAGGAGCGCCTGCGCAAGTGGACGACTGCCAATCATCAGGGCATCATCGGCCTGCAATCGCTGATCACCTATCACAGCCTGGATCAATTATTGCCTCTTATTTACGAGCGTTCCGAAATGCCCCTTCTGGTGCTATTGGACGGCGTGACCGATGTACGCAACCTTGGCGCTATTGCTCGTTCGGCGGAATGTGTGGGAGCCCACGGTCTTATTATTCCCAAAAAAGGGAGCGCACTGATCAACGGTGAAGCGATCAAGACCAGTGCCGGTGCCCTAAATCGTATCCCGGTATGCCGGGAATCCAGTCTGGTCAACGTCATCGAACTGTTGCAGCAATCGGGAGTTCAGGTGCTGGTAAGCGATCTACAGGCAGAAAAGCTCATTTACCAACTGGATATGCGCGGACCAGTAGCATTGGTAGTCGGTTCGGAGGATACGGGGATCAGCCAGGGAGTAGCTGATCGTGCCGATGAACGTTTCATTATTCCCCAACGGGGAGCAACGGATTCTTTTAATGTGTCCGTCGCGGCGGGGATCATGTTGTATGAGGTGCTTCGGCAACGGATGACGGCTGATGTATGAAAAGGCTACACAAAGTTTCAGGGAAAGCGATCTTCAAATCGATTTTTTCGTTCTTTTCTCAAAGATTCGTTCTTATATCTTCCCTTCGGGCCATTCATTTGGCAATCTAATAAATCATTATGCTATGATTCTGATCGATCGCCTTCGGTATCTTTTTGCTACGCTTCTGATCTTATTGCTGGCTGCTTCCTGCACGTCTACGGAGTCGGAATCGATGCTCAAGGATGGAGATAGTGTGCTTTTTGTGGGCAACAGTAAAGTAGGATCGGAAGGTGGTTTGCAAAATCACTTTCGACGTACACTGGCCCGGGCAGAACCGCCTCTGACGATAGATACCTACTGGGAAAATATGTTCAACCGGGCTACCCTGGCCGATATGTACACGGATGAACTGGTGGAGCGAATTACGGGTGGTCCGGATAGTATCATCGTTGTATCTGACGGAATACAGGAGGAGATGCAGCGATTTGCAGACCTGATTGGTAAGCAGGCTAAAAGAATGGTCCTTTTCGCTACCTGGGCCGATAATCCTTTTCTGGAAGAGAATAGTCTTGATGAATTCTATCAGCTTACTCAGGTGCGTATGGATCGGGCGGCCCAATTTGGAAAAAATAATGATATACCGGTTGTTCCCAGTGGATTGATCTTTTACGATCTGATCATGTATCCACCGGCGTACGAGCGATTGCGACCGGATTATCTTTTCGTGCCCGGAAGTTCGGTACAGAATGATCTGGGCACCCTGGTGAATGTAGCCGCTATTTATGCGGTACTGACCGGCCGCTCACCGGTCGGCCTGCCGATATGGGATCCTTTTCCGGCGGAATTGGTGACCGCCATTGAGGAACGTGTCTGGAAGATCGTACAGAACTGGCAGGACGGCTTAATTGAAGTCCGGCCGGTTGATGAATACCGGCCACCGGAGCCGCTCCTGGACGTAGTAATGGATACCACGCAGGCTTTATGGCCACCACTGATCCAGGATAGGGACAGCATCCTCTATGTCGGCAACAGTTACATTGGTTCGGAGGGAGGATTGAATAATCATTTTTCCCGGATGCTCCGTGAGGTGACCCCTCCTATGCAGCTTAGTACCAGCTCTCGTATTTTTTGGGGACAGGGACTACAAAACATGTATACCGAAGAGGTACGGAAAGATATTGCCGATGAGGATTATGATCTGGTGGTAGTCACCAGCGGGCCGGTGGAAGTATTGCAGCAATTCCGGGAAGATATCCAGGCCGCCGGAAGCCGGATGATGGTCCATATGACCTGGGGACGCAACCCGACGATCAACGAAGAGGGTATGGAGGGCTACCGCAGGCAAACGGAAGAAATAGTAGCGGCCATGCGCGAGTTTGAAAACTCGACCGGTGTACCGGTGGCACCCTGCGGACTTGTTTTTTACGATCTGATCACCAACCCGCCGTCATTTGAGGACCTGCGGCTCGATTGGGTGTATATGGTGGAAAATATTCACCAAAATCATCTGGGAACTATGGTGAATGCCGCTACGCATTATGCAGTCATGACCGGTCGTTCGCCGGTCGGCCTGCCCATGTGGGAACCTTATCCGGAGGCTCTGGTAAAAGAGATCCAGGAACGGGCCTGGAAAGTGGTGCAGGATTGGAAGGCGGGGAAAGTGGATATTCAGTAGTGATAATTGAAAAAACTTTAAACAATTCCAATAAAAAAACTCCCGGCAGCCAATTACTCAGCTGGGGAGCCCAACAAAAAACAGCAGGATAAATCTTTTGGGGTAGTCAGCAGTCGATAGTCAATAGTCGTCAGTCCCGAATATTATCTGGCAATAGGAGATCAGGGACAGTTACTTCCAACCGAAGTTTTGCCTTACTGATGAATGCAATACAAGTACCAAAATGACTGAAAACTAAATGACTATCGATCCCGATTGCAATCCACTGGACCTTATCCGGGATGATCATTACGCGCTGCGCATGATCACTTACGACTAAAGTGCACTAATGCGTCTGATTACTTGAAACAGTCGGGTATATTCATTGACTTCTTCCATGAATGGGTCATATTCAAGGTGGTTGGCAGAGATCATTTTCAGATGGGTCGTACGACCTTTATTGTTGATAACGCGCTGCACATATTTCACCCATAGGGAACCGTTGCTCTTGACCGCGTAGATCTTATTATCCCGCAGGTCTCCTACGCCGTCGATCTCCCGGCAGATAACAATATCGTTATCCATGATCACCGGTTCCATACTGTTCCCTTTGATCGGAAAGGCTACCAGTCCGTTCCCACTCAGACCCGGAATACCGAAGAAATCCATGTCTTCGCGAGCAAAACTGCTGACATCGACCGCCGTACCGGCAAAAGCTTCCGTAGTAGTAAACAGGATATTGGGAGCCGGTTGATCGCTTTCCACAATAACCGGAGGATCGGGAAGTTCCATGCCAAAAGGAGTGCCTTCTCCGTCGATCAGGTAAGCTTCATTTACGCCGTATTCCCGGCAGATGATGCGGGCCTGGCGATAGTCGATACAGCGTTTATCATCTTCATTGAGGTAAGCTCGCACAATGTGACCATAGGCGCGATTACCGAGGATCTTTTTCGCAAAATCTCCCAGGCCTTTGCCGCCACGATCATTTTTGATGATATCTCCGCGATCTTCCAGCAACTTGAATACCTTGATAAAGCGCTTATTGAGTTGAATGCGATCTTCCCTGATCATTGTTGTATCTTTATTGGATTAAAACAAAAGTCAATTATTTGTTTGCAATTTAAAACAAAATTATGGGGCAAACAAAATATTTTAAACTTTTTTTTAAATACTTTTTTCTTTCACTCAGGTTTGTTGGAACAGGTGATTGGGAGTGAGGAAGTTAACAAAGAGACAATCCAGGGAAGCAGGGAAAAAACCATTTATAAAGGGGAGATCGAATTAGAAAAATAAGCTTAGGGACGGATACAAAATAACTTGTACAAGTTATTTCCGTCAAACTACTTAGTCACTTTTCCCGTTTTTCCGGATCTGCTCCAGTACATATTCCCGGCGATGGCGGGAGACGCTCAGGCGGGTGCCGTCCAGCAGTTTAAGATAGCCGCCCTCCTGCCTGTGATAGGTGGCGACGCATTTGATCTGTACGAGGTGAGATTGATGAATACGGACAAAACCTTCATCGCGAAGCAATTTCTCGTATTCGCGCAGGGTTTTGGCCACGGTTATTTTGCGGTCAGATAGAATGATGTGAGTATAATTACCATCTCCCTGACAGCGGATAATGTCCCGGAGGCGAATAAATTCCGTTTTTTCCTGTTGAGCGATGGCAATGCGTTTGTTTTCGGGAGCAGCTTTCAGATTGGCGAGTAATTGCCGCAGCCGGCTGTTCTCTTCCTGCTGCTGCTGTTGCTGTTTTACTTTTTTTATAGCCTGGATGAGGTCTTCGATCTGAAGAGGCTTGAGGAGATAATCGATCGCACTAAAGCGTATGGCCTGCAGGGCGTAATGGTCGTAGGCCGTAATGAAGATCAGGTGGAACTTGATGTGAGGCAGTTGATTCAGCCAATCGAAAGCGGTCCCATCCCGTAGTTCTACATCGAGCAAGGCCAGGTCGAATTCCTGGACTTCTGCCAATCGTAAACCCTCCTTTACGGAGGTGGCAGTAGCAACTAGGTTTACTTCCGGGCAATTTTCGGTCAACAGATCCTGTAAATAAGCCAGGTTGTTGACCTCATCTTCCAAAATGATCGCTTTCAGCATATTTATACATCCATTGGCATGGCGATCTGTACTTCGGTACCGCTATGAAGATCTGTGCTGTTTAATGGGGAAGGGCTGTAGATCTTAACTTCCGCCTCCTTCCCGTACACCAGTCTCAATCTTTCAGCATTCAGCTGCAGGCCGATACCATTTCCTTTATAAGGACTGGAACGCGATGCATTCAGCCCCTGGCCGTTATCCCGGATACGGATCCAAAGCAAGTGGCCCTGTTCGCTAATGTTCACCGTCAGCTTGCCGGAGTCCCGCAACGGGGCTATTCCGTGGTGCACCGCATTCTCCACATAGGGTTGCAACAAGAGTGGTGGAATGGAGATGATCCGCGGATCCAGTCGTTCTTCGATCTGTAGGTCAAAAGAAAAATTAAATCGTAAGGCTTCCAATTCGCAGTATTTTTTGATCATATCAAGTTCTTCCTGCAGAGAAATAAAATTCTCTCGCGTATACCGCAGGGAGACCCGCAGCAGATTGGCCAGCTTTCCCAGATAGGATTGCGCCCGGTCGGCTTGTCCGGATTTGATCAGGTGCTGTATGGAACTCATGCTGTTGAACATAAAGTGCGGATTGAGCTGGGAGCGGATCACCTGCAATTGAGACTCTACCTGCTGCCGTTTGGCGTATTCGCGCCGATGCAGGCGTTTTTGCCACTGGTGAATGCTCAGGCCGATGATCAGACCTCCTGCAAGTAGACCGATCATGATAAGGAAAATAGCTTTTTGAGTTTGTTTATCAACGAGGGGACTGCCTGCCCGTAGATCATATAAGGCCGCTAAAATGCCGTCGTCGTATCGCTCGTCACCCTGAAAGATACCGCTAGTATTTCCTTTGCGGTCTATCAGGTAGGCCCTGGGATGTTTGCTATTGCTGTAGTGCATAAAGGTCTGACTTACCGCCGCACTATTCCTTCCGGCAAACCACTGGTGAACATTTTCAAATGCGGGCAATGGGTTGTTTTCTTCATCCGGTTTACCTATATGAAGAAAGACGAATTGAACATCCGGCAACAATTTGGGAGTGTCCTCTATCATCAGGGTATTTTGCCAGTAGTTTTTCCCTTCTACCAGGACCAGTACTACCGGAGAGCCCTTGAGGCCCTGCAGTTGAACGTTTTGCCCCAATTGATCAAAGGCGTTGAATGTTGGCACGGCTTCGCCGGCAGTCTGGAGTTGCTTCATTCGGCGGTAGGTTTCCTCGATCATATGAAGTGTATCGGCAAAGGCTTGCGTATCCAAAAAGTGTTGATAGAGGTAGCGAACCTGATCGGGTTGGCTTGCACCACGGATCACCGTATTCATCAGGTCATAGGTCGTTCGATAAAGGGGATAATTTTTGTATTGCAGTTGGGCAAAGTAGTAGGAAGACTCATATGGACGGGAAATAATATTGATAATATCTCCGCTGGTGGAGGCCAGTAGTTTACGCTGTAGATTCAGATGTAACAAGGCCCTGAACGCCGGTAAAGAACGATCGAAGTTATTGTAGAGGATCTGATCATCGAGGTAATTCACATAGTTGCCGGGTATAACGTAGGTATTATTTCCCGCTCTGGCTCTGAAGACGTAGTGAAGCGACAGGTCCTTATTCAGTAAACCGGCTCTCAGATAATCAATTTGCCTTTTCTGGGCGGCGACGAATTCCGGATCAAGCCGTTCGTGCCATTCCGCGAGCTGTTCTATGGCCGCAGTACGTTCCTGCAAATGATCTTTCCAGCTTTGCTCGAGCTGCTGCTCATAAAAAAAGTTACTGTTCTTTCTGTCACCTCCAAGCTGGAGAAGATTTTCATAGTTGGGAAAAGTTTCAAAAAACGCATTGAGATAGCGACATTCTTCTTCTGTGGCCCCTTCTACGCTATAGTCCTGGTTTTCGAAGTGGAGTCTGAGTGCTCCACCAGGCCGGGCGTAGCCCCAGAAATTGTGATCATACAGATCAGTGAGCTGGAAGTAAAAGGGTTCGGTAATTTTTCCTTCCCACGCAAAATGGCCGTCGGCATCCACTTCGATCAGGTGTTCCGCATCGTATCCCCGGTAGTAAGGCGTCGTTCGCATCAGGAAAGAGCCATTCCTGTGTCCGGGAGCGGTACCGCTGATCCGTGCCATTTGCGCTCCCTGAACGGTACGTCCCTTTATCAACTGGTTCGTCTCCGTTTTTCCGGGGAAGCGACGGTGATGTGAACTTATTCCTATTTGATGCTGCTCCACAAACCGGATCCAATTGGTTTGCGGGTCCAGGTAGATTTGGCGGTCATCGCTGCATCGAATGGACCAGAAATTGGCCTGCCTACCGGCCAACGTAAAAGTTTTTCCCGAGTCGGCCAACCAGGTATCTCCAACCGATGTGGGTTGAGGCCGGAGAAAATCGAAAAAGGCCGTAAATTCATCAACCAGCTCGGGCATGACTTTTTTCACTTCTACCCGGTATTTGTCCGGCATGGCGTAACCGGTAAATATACTATCCGGCATGGCTACATCCGTTACCCGGGCGTATCTGTCCATTGTGAAGTGTACAGTATCTTGAGTATGAATGTAGGAGATATCAAAATCAGATCCGCGGTCCGCGATCTGTATCGAAAACTGGTCATAGGCAGTGTAGGTTTGCACTAAAGTTAGGATCAGTTCGACGCTGTAGACATCGCCTTTCTGTTCAAGTACATGCAATAGATAGCGTTTACTTCTTTGTTGGAACGACAGGTTTTTGGTGAAATTTTTCTTTTCATAGGCCAGATGTTCGGGGCTTTTAAAAAAGCGATTTTTCTGTTGAACTTCCAGCAGGTAACTCGAACCCACCTCCAGGTTGAGACCAAGCGAAACGGGATCGGTTTGGGCAGGTAACTGAGTCAGCAGAGAGAACGCGCAGAGCGCAACGCAAAGTAGTCGCATGGTATCCTTAATTTTGATTGCTCCGATCAATTTACCATTTACCTTGACATTGCACAAGCTGGTTTTACTGCCTGGTAGCACAGATTTATTAATTGGCAATTGAATCTTATCAATAAAGTTTCCTCAACCAAAAAGCGCCAATATCTTATCCACCGCCATATCCAGTTCTTCCACCGTATTATAATAGTGCGGCGAAAGACGCAGTGCCCAGTCCACGCCCTTTTCCTCAAAGTCGATCAGAGCGGAGCCCCGGAAAACCAACGAAGTATTGACACTGGCAGTGCGTAGCCCGGCTTTCACCCGGGCCGGCTGCTGACCGGAAAGATGAAGGGTAACAATCCCTCCGAGCTGTTTACCTTTATCCAACACCTTCAGGTTGTCGGAATCGGCGAATCGTTGGCGAAGATAAGCAGCGTGTCCCTGAACGGCCCCGGCAATCTCATCCAGACCAACTCCCAGCGCATAATCTACAGAGGCGACGGCACCTAGTACCAGCGCGTAGGCACGTTCCCAATTCTCAAATCTTTTGGCTGTAGCATCCGGTTCATAGCGATCAGCTTCCGGCCAGGTAGCGCTGTGCAGATCCAGAAATAGTGGCGCCAGGCCTTCGTCCAGTACCCGATCGGAGACGAACAGGAAGCCGGAACCGCGCGGGCCGCGTAGAAATTTGCGGAAAGTGGCGGTCAAAAAATCGCAGTGAAGAGCCGATACATCCAGTGGAAGTTGTCCGGCCGACTGGCAGGCATCTACCAGATATAAACAGCCGTATTTTTGGCAGAGCTCGCCAATGGCCTCTACCGGTTGGATCAGGCCTGAATTGGTTGGGATGTGAGTGACCGCCACCAGCTGTGGATGATGGAGCTTGATCAGTTTTTCGACGGAAGCGGGATCGACCCCGCCTTCGGGCAGATTTTCGGCCCTTACCAACTGCACTCCGAACCGTTGTTGAAGTTGGAGAAAAGCGATCTGATTGGAAACGTAGTCGTTGGTGGTGGTCAGGATAACATCTCTGGCCTTAAAGAGAATGGACGACAGCGCACGATTGTAGGAATCGGTAGCACTGGCGGTGAAAGCGATATTGTGAGACTGGGCCTGCAGAAGATCAGCCAGTACGGGGTAAAAACGGTCGATGGCCTTTCGTTGCATAGCCGCTGCTTCGTAACCGCCGTTATTGAGTTCCAGTTGCAAATGTGCTTCCATGGCCTGAATAACCGGAGTAGGCATCAGGGCGGCACCGGCATTATTGAGATGAATAAAGTTGGCCGCACCGGGCGTATCGTTGTGGTATTGTTGGTGGTTCATTTGAATTAGTCAGTTAGTCGTAAGTCATCAGTCGTAAGTCTTGAGCTCATCGGTTATCCATAGTATTGGACTTACGACTGACAGACTAAAGACTTATGACTATCGTTAATCCAGCCCTTTCAAAAAAGGTACGAAGCGAAAGGTTTTAAAAGTCTCGGTGCGGTAGTCCTGCTCAGCGACCCGCGTGATGCGTTGCATAGTCTGTACTTTATCCCCAACGGGAATGACCAGTTTGCCGCCGATCTCCAGTTGATTGAGCAGGGCAGGAGGGACTTCATTGGCCCCGGCCGTGACCAGGATGCCGGCGTAAGGAGCAAATTCCGGCAGTCCGTTGAAGCCGTCCCGGTGAAAACAGCGGATGTTGCCGAAGTTGAGATCGCGCAGCAGCTTTCTGGCTGATTCATACAATTCGGCGTGTCGCTCCACTGTGAACACCCGGGCCCCGAGTAAAGCCAGGATAGCCGCCTGATAACCCGATCCGGTACCGATCTCGAGTACTCTCTCCCGTTTTTTTACCTCCAGTAGTTCGGTCTGGTAAGCTACGGTATATGGCTGAGAAATGGTCTGTCCTTTACCGATCTGGAAAGGCTTGTCGGTATAGGCCCATTCAATGAAGGCCGGGGGTAAAAAGAAGTGCCGGGGCAATAGTTCCATCGCCTCCAGCACGCGCTCGTCCCGGATCCCTTTTTTACGCAATGACTGGATCAGTTGTTTTCTTTGTCCTTTGTGTTTATAGCTATCTTCCACGAAAACGGTGTGCCTGTTGAATTTACGTAAACTTTAATCTTCCGGTACGATCCGATTGCCCAATATTACTATTTTTGCTCAGAAGCGGTGGGATATTATTTTTAATTCTTAAAACATATTTCAGCAAGACTCGTATTGATAACTCGTAATTACAGGAAACAAACACAAAAAATCCAAAAAAACCGTAGAATGACAAAAATCAAATTTGGAACCGATGGCTGGCGGGCAATTATCGCAAAGGACTACACTGTTGATAATGTCAAAAGAGTCGCCGAAGCCACGGCTCTGTGGTTGAAGAAGACAGGAGGGAAAAAAGCCGTGATCGGCCACGACTGCCGCTTTGGCGGAGAAATGTTTGTCGAGACCACCGCCGGTGTGCTGGCTGCTCATGGGATCAAGGTATATATGGCCAAGGGATTTGTATCAACGCCAATGGTATCGTTGGGGGTAGTGAAATTAGGGGCCGATATCGGCGTAGTGATCACGGCCAGTCACAATCCGCCTTCCTATAACGGCTTTAAACTCAAATCCCGCCTCGGCGGCCCCAGCATTCCCACCGACATTGCGGCAGTGGAAGCAGAGATACCGGACGAGTGCAGTGTAACACCGATGGAACTGGATCAGATGCAAGCTGAAGGCCTGCTGGAATATGCCGACTTGGAGAAGATCTATTTGGATCATGTATTCGCTAATTTTGATATGGAGGCGATCCGCTCCTACGGCAGCCGGATCGCTTATGATGCCATGTACGGCGCCGGTCAGAACGCCATGCGGGCTATTCTGCCTGATGCAGTTTTTCTGCATGCCGAGTACAACCCTTCCTTCATGGGACAGGCACCCGAACCCATTCATCGCAATCTGACGGAATTATCAGAGTATATTGCTTCGCACGACAATATTGCGTTGGGCATAGCCAATGATGGGGACGCCGATCGGATCGGAATGTACGACAGCAGCGGGAATTTCGTGGATTCCCACCATATATTGCTGTTATTGCTGCTGTACCAGTATAAGTATCGCCACTTGAAAGGAAAAGTCGTTTTCACTTTCTCGGTGACCGATAAGATGAAAAAGCTGGCCGAACTGTTCGGACTACCGGTGGAGATCACCAAGATCGGATTCAAATATATTGCCGAGATCATGTGCAACGAAGACGTGATCGTCGGCGGAGAGGAGTCCGGTGGTCTGGCGGTGAAAGGACATATTCCGGAGCGGGACGGCATCTGGATCGCCCTGCTGATCCTGGAATTCATGGCCAAATCCGGAAAGTCGATCGAAGAACTGATCCAGGAAGTGTATGATCTGGTAGGCCCCTTTGCCTACGACCGCGACGACGTTCATGTGAAGGAAGAACGCAAATTGGCCATTATTCAGGAATGCCAGACGGCGCCCTACAAACAGTTCGGTACTTATAAAATTGATAGTGTGGAAACGGTAGACGGTTTTAAATTCATCATCGGTGATGATCGGTGGGTGCTGATCCGTCCTTCCGGTACGGAACCTGTGCTGAGGATATACGCCCAGGCACCGGATCTGGCCGAGTGTCGTAAGATGCTGGATGCTACCCGCGAGGAGCTTGGTGTTTGATGTTGTAATGCTGTGATACTGGGATGTTGTGATGTTATGATCGATTCAGTGACTGGTCAATTGATCTTTACAGTTGTGAATCACCGGTTATGTTGATGCAGCAACACGAATGATGCAGTACCATAGTGACAGTTGGTGCAGCATTTCGATAATTGGCAGTACCATTACCCATCACAGCATTATAACATTATAACATCAAATAAATGCAACAACTCAAATCCTCCCTTCTGACCTTTTTCGTATTGGGGCTGCTGGCCTGTGGTAATAATGCCGCTCCGGCCGAAGAAAACACTAGTTCTGAATCTGCCCCTTCCGAACTCAGTTCCGTGCAACAGGACTCGCTCCGGCAATTGTATTTTCATTTGTTGGCAGCAAAGAGAGATACACTGCCTGCTGTATTCATCGGGGAAGCAGGCAAGCTCTATCCCGTTGATGAAGCACTTACCGATACCAGCTTTTTTATATTCCGGGAGCAGTTCCTATATGCCATACGCAAAAAAGAACTGTTCCGGCTCATGGATGTGATCCATCCTGACATCAAGGTGGATTTCGGAGGAGCCGGCGGTGTTGCCGACTTCGTGCAGACCTGGGAACTGGACAGCCCGGAAAAAGCTGCCAACTCCCGTATCTGGGGTATTTTGGAGAAAGTGTTGGAGAACGGCGGCGCGTTCACTGACGGGCATACCCAATTTATAGCCCCTTATATATTTGCGACCTGGCCACAAGATTCCGATGCCTTTGAATACTGGGCGATCACCGGGTCGGGCGTACGGTTGCGTTCGGCCCCGAGCCTGCAGAGTAGTACCATCACCATGGTCTCTTACGATATTGTCAAATACCTCGAGACCACCGAAAAGCAGGAAACGATCGCTGGCGAAACGCACCCCTGGGTGAAGGTGGAACTGGCCGATGGTAAACAGGGATATGTTTATGGCAAATATGCCGCCTCCTCTATTGATTATCGCACTGCTTTTGAGCGCCAGCCTTCCGGCAAATGGCTGATGACCTTTCTCGTGGCGGGTGATTAACATCATTCGGCTGAATTGGTACGAAAAGCGGCATTGTGCCGTATGGAGATTTGAAGTTCAGTATCTTATAGTGCTTTTCCTTCATGAAACCACAGTGATATGAAAACCATCAAACTCCTACCTGTTTTTTTACTTTTCGTAGCTTTTTTATTGCCGGCGTATACTGTGCAGGCACAGTACCGGATGAACGTTGAGGGTAATACCAGAATACTTGGCCGCATCGAACTGGTATCCTACGGTACCGGTAATGTCTTTATCGGTAGCGGAGCGGGTATAGCCCTGAGTACCGGAGCCCAGAATGCATTTTTAGGAGACGGCGCCGGCTACCTCAATTCCTCCGGAGGCGCCAATACCTATGTGGGCTATCAGGCCGGCCGGAACAACCGGACCGGCAGTGAAAATAACGCTTTCGGCCGTTTTGCAATGAGCAATAATGAGTTTCAGAGCAAGAACATTGCGATCGGCTCCAGAGCACTTCTCCAACTACAGGATGGGTACGGCTATGATCCGGTAGCCGGCAATGTGGATCTGGGAACCACTTATAATCTGGCGATCGGTACCAGTGCCGGCCAATTCACCAATGACCCCGCCGGAAGCGGTTCGGAACGCAATACCTTCGTCGGGAATAATTCCGGTCTGCTCAATACCACCGGATTTCGAAATGCTTTTTTCGGTTTTCAGGCCGGTGATCTCAATACGACCGGCAACTGGAATACCTGCATCGGTCATGAAGCCGATGTTTCGCTCAACAATCTGAACGATGCCGGAGCTTTTGGAAGTGGTGCCATTGTGAATGCATCTTATAAGATCAGGATCGGTGATGTGAATATCACTACCGTGGAAGGTAATGGATGGAGTCTACCCTCCGACGGCAGGTTCAAAAGGAACGTCAAAGAGGAAGTACCCGGCCTGGATTTCATCATGGCCCTTCGCCCGGTAACCTATCAATTCGATGCTCTCGCTTTTAAAGCCCATATGCAGCCGGACGAAGCTCAAGAAAGATCGGCCAATGATCCCAAACAGGCAGAAAGGGACGCTGCTGCCCGACGTTCTTCGGAGCGCATACAGACCGGTTTTATTGCCCAGGAAGTGGAAGCTGCTGCCCAAAAGTTGAATTTCGATTTTAACGGAGTCGTTGCCCCCACTAATCCGAAAGACAACTATGGTCTGAGCTATTCGCTTTTCGTTGTGCCCATGGTTAAAGGGATGCAGGAGCAGCAGGAAATAATCACTGAATTACAGGAAAAGAATGACGCATTGGAGGAACGGATCGCGCATCTGGAAGAACTGATCATCCGGATGGGATCCGGAAACAGTACTCCGGGTACTACCGGCACAACGATGATCCTTTCCGAAGCTCGTCTATTCCAGAACCGGCCCAATCCTTTTTCTACGGCTACCAGTATCGATTACTACATTCCTGAATCGGTTCAGAGGGCCAGCATGGAGATCCTGGGCATGGATGGCCGCTCTTTGAAAACAGTGGAACTAGGTACTCAGGGGCAGGGAGTGCTGAATATTGAGGCCGGCACTTTTCCTGCCGGTACTTACGTTTATCGGCTGATCCTGGATGGGAAGGTATTGGATACCAAGACTATGGTGCTAACGCATTAATGCGTATTGTGCTGGGGTTGTGTACTTTTTACACAACCCCAGCATCACAACATCTCATCATCAGGTTTTTTTCCCGATCAAAGGTTGCAACAGCCAGGCAAACAACATTACCGCCAGGCAACCAATGGGGTTGAGCCAGAGATATTCCAGGTCGATGATCTCTTTTTTATCCATAATAAAGAGTGTGATCACTACGGCTTCTGCCAGCACGGACCCCAGGAATACGGCCCGGCCGCCGATCTTTTTCATCAGGAAGGCTACGGCGAATATGCCCAGTATCGGGCCATAGAACAGTGAGCCGATGATGTTGACTGCTTGGATAAGGTTTTCGAACAGGCTGGCGGTAGTAGCAAACAACAAGGCTAAACCTCCCCATAGGAGCGTAAATCCTTTGGAGGCATTCAGATAATGATGATCCGAGCGATCCTTGACTAACGAGCGACGGTAAATATCTACGACCGTGGTGGTGGCCAGTGCATTCAGCTCCGAAGAAGTGGATGACATTGCCGCGGAAAAGATAACGGCCAGTAACAGCCCGATCAGGCCATGGGGCAGATAATTCATCACGAAAGTGATAAAGACATAATCGCGATCCTCCACCTGGGCTTCCGGCGACTGATGCAATATCAGACTGTCTACCTGGGCTCGTAGTTCATTTTCCTGCACCCGTAACACCGCCAATTGTGTTTTGGAAGCATCGATTGCGGTCTCCTGTTGCTGTCGGATGCTTTCCAGCATACCTTGGATCTCCGTTTTGCGTTCCTCAAAAAGAACATTGTACTGGCTTTGCAACTGAACCAGACTATCCTGATAAGTGCTGCCTTCCAGGCGCTCGAGATTGGCTTCATTGAAGTGGATAGGCGGTTGCTGGAACTGGAAAAATACAAATACCAGGATACCAACGAAGAGCACCAGGAACTGCATGGGCACCTTAAAAATACCGTTGAACAACAACCCCAGACGGCTTTCCCGTAGCGATTTGCCGGACAAATAGCGCTGTACCTGCGACTGATCTGTACCGAAATAAGAGAGAAAGAGGAACACCCCGCCCAGCATGCCCGACCAGAAATTGTAACGGCTGGAAGGATCGAACTTGAAGCTGATCACATTCAGTTTACCGGTTTTTCCGGCAATGCTCAGGGCATCATTGAAGCCGATATCGGCGGGTAGTTTATAGATCACCACGGCGGCGGCAATGAACATGCCTGAGAGAATGACGATCATTTGTTGTTTCTGCGTCACACTCACTGCTTTAGTACCGCCGAACACCGTGTAAAAGATCACGATCAGGCCAATGAAAAAGATGGTGGTATTCAGTGGCCAGTTCAGAATGGAGGACAGGATAATGGCCGGGGCATAGATGGTAATGCCGGCCGCCAGTCCCCGTTGAATGAGGAATAGTATAGCGGTCAGGGTTCGGGTACGCAGGTCAAAACGCCCTTCCAGATATTCGTAGGCCGTATAGATGTTGAGCCGGTAGTATATAGGCAGTACGAAAATACAGAGAATGACCATGGCTACCGGCAGCCCGATATAGAACTGGGCGAAATCCATCCCACTTTCGTAGGCTTGGCCGGGTGTAGATAAAAACGTAATGGCGCTGGCTTGGGTAGCCATTACAGAGAGGCCAATGGTCCACCACGGGAGATCCTTATCCCCCAATAGATAACTTTGTACACTTGATATGTTACGGGTTTTCCAAACGCCGTAGGCGACAATGGTCACCAGCGTTCCCAACATAATCGTCCAGTCAATAAATGTCATAGCTTAGGCGTAGGCGTGTGTAAAGAGATAAAATAGGAGAATAATGATCGCATGCAGGATCAGCACCACGGCATAGATCTGATTCCAGGAAGATAATACAGGGGGAAGGTCATCGGAGTCTACCTCATTCACTCCGTCGTCGACAGGTTTGGAATTAACAGCCATCTGTGTGTGTTTTTCGTTAAGAGACGGAGAAAAAATTGGTTCATTTATTTCCGTCAAACTACTAAGGTCGGAATCAATGGGCTCAATGGGAAGTGACGCTAAGATAATTATTTCTGTGATACTGGAATACTACGATGCTGCAATACTGTGATGGAATGGTATGCATGGGTAAGCTTAATGGCATAGCACCACGAGATCAGTTCAGCATCGTAGTATCTCAGCATCGTAGTATCGTAACATCAGACAAGATTGGCCAGTACCGTCACATTCCCTTTCACTTTTTGACCAATGCTGA
>JAGQXH010000680.1 GCA_020436695.1 Lewinella sp.
TGTAACCTCTAATCGCATGTTGGAGGATCCGTCCGTTTAATCTTTGTGTTACAGAATTTTGTTGACAATGTATTATAATGGTGAGTTGATGCCGTGCACTCACATTTCCAATACTATTTCATCTACGGCTTTACCAGAAGCCACCATCGGGAAAACATTGTGTTCCTTTTCGACCATGATGTGCAGGAGATAAGGGCCGTCATGGGCCAGCATTTCCGCAATTGAGTCACTTAATTCCTCTGGTTTGCTGATGGTTTTGCCGGCTACGCCGAATCCTTCGGCGATCTTGACGAAATCCGGATTGGTCAGCTCCACGGAGGAATAGCGACGCTCATGGAACAGTTCCTGCCACTGCCGGACCATGCCCAGGAAATTATTGTCGAGCAGAACGATCTTAACGCCCACATTCCACTGTGCACACATTCCCAACTCCTGGATGGTCATTTGGAAACCGCCGTCACCGATAAAGGCAACTACTTCGCGCTCCGGTTGGGCCAGTTTGGCACCAAAAGCGGCCGGAAGGCCGTACCCCATAGTGCCGGCACCACCGGAAGACACCCATTGGTTAGTATCTTTGAATGTATAATAACGGGCTGCCATCATCTGATGCTGACCTACATCGGTAGCCACTACGGCCATCCCATTGGTCTGATCGGAGACCTCTTTCACAGCCTGGCCCATCCGGATCTGGCCGTCTTCGGAAGCAGACAAAGCGTGGCTGTAGACTTTCTCATGTTCGATTCGGTCGCATTCGCGGAAGGAAGCCAGCCATTCCGGATAGGATTTCTCCTTGACCAGCGGGAGCAGTTTTTCCAGCGCTTCTTTGGCATCGGACAGAATCGGAATATCTGCTTTCACGTTCTTATTGATCTCGGAAGGATCGATCTCGATGTGAATCACTTTGGCCTGTTTGGCGTACTTGTCCAGGTTACCGGTTACCCGGTCATCAAAACGCATACCGATGGCGATCAAGACGTCACATTCGTTCTGTTTGATGTTAGGACCATAATTTCCGTGCATACCCAACATGCCGGTATGCAATGGATGGTCAGAAGGAATGGAAGACAGACCGTGAATGGTACAAGCCAGGGGAATACCCGTTTTTTCCACAAATTTTTTGAATACCTCCTGAGCGTGTGCGATCTGAATGCCGTGGCCGGCCAGGATCATAGGCTTTTTCGCTTCATTGATCAGTTTGGCCGCGTCCTTCAGACTTTCCGGTTCCGGCGTCGGTTTCGGATGGTAGCTCTTGATGAAGGAAACTTTCTCATAGTGGAAATCCATCTTATCTACCTGGGCATTCTTGGTAATATCGATCACTACCGGACCGGGCCTACCGGAGTTGGCAATATAAAAGGCCTTGGCAAAAATAGCCGGGATCTCTTCTGCCTTCGTGATCTGATAGTTCCATTTGGTCACCGGTAAGGTCGCATTGATCACATCCGTTTCCTGAAAGGCATCCGATCCGAGGAGCTTGCGGAAAACCTGCCCGGTAATGCACACCAGAGGCGTAGAATCAAGCAGCGCATCGGCCAGACCGGTAACCAGATTCAGGGCACCGGGGCCGGAGGTGGCCATACATACTCCGATCTTCCGGGTAACCCGGGCGTAGCCTTCAGCAGCGTGTACTGCTCCCTGCTCGTGGCGGGGCAGTACGTGCCGCAGGCGATCTTCGTAGTGATACAATTCGTCGTACACCGGCATGATCGCACCGCCTGGATATCCGAAAATAGTATCAACACCTTCTTCCAGTAAACAACGCAGTACGGCTTCGGCTCCGGATATGTGCATCCGTGGTTCGGAATTCGACTGTGTATTGAAATCGACTTGTGTTTCCATAACGCTTTTCAATTGTGGAGCCGGGAGGTTGCATACTAGTCACCCGGCAGAGATTTTGATGGATTAGGGTTTATGTTATTGTGGTAACTGGTCGGTTACGCAACCCTCACTCGCGGTAGAGACCGTGTAGGCATATTTGCGTAAAATGCCGGCCTCTGCCCGTAGGGGAGGTGTTTTCCAGTTTGATTTTCTGGTAGCGATCTCCTCATCACTCAGATCGACATTCAGTACATTGTTGACCGCATCAATGGTAATGATATCACCGTCTTTTACCAATGCGATGAGACCGCCGCTTTGTGCTTCCGGCGTAATGTGTCCTACGACGAAACCATGCGTCCCTCCGGAAAAGCGACCATCCGTGATCAGCGCTACTTTCTTGCCCAGTCCCTGCCCCATAATGGTAGAAGTAGGTTTCAGCATTTCGGGCATGCCCGGGCCGCCTTTGGGGCCGCAATAACGGATAACGATCACTTCACCGCCTTTAATCTCTTTATTTCGCAGCGCTTCATTCACCGCATCTTCACTATCGAAAACCCGGGCCGGGCCGGTGAATTCAAGGCCTTCCTTCCCGGTGATCTTGGCTACCGATCCTTCCGTTGCCAGGTTGCCGTAAAGGATCTGCAGGTGACCGGTTTCTTTGATCGGATCTTCGAAAGGGCGGATCAGGTCCTGCCCGGCGGATAAGCCCGGTAGATCGGCCAGGTTCTCAGCAATAGTTTTTCCGGTTACGGTCATACAGGAGCCGTCGATCATGCCTTTTTCCAGCAATAGTTTCATGACTGCTGGTACACCTCCGATCCTGAAAAGATCTTCGAAGACGTATTTCCCGCTCGGTTTCAGATCGGCCAGGAAAGGCGTACGGTCGCTGATGGTCTGGAAATCATCGATGCTCAGTTCAATCCCGGCCGATTTGGCGATGGCAATGAGGTGCATGACGGCATTGGTTGAACCTCCGAGTACGATCACCACGGTGATCGCATTCAGGAACGACTGACGGGTCATGATGTCCCGCGGCTTAAGATCTAGTTCCAGTAGGTTGCGTATAGCCGCTCCGACACGGGTACAGTCCCCTTCCTTTTCCGGACTGGTTGCGGGATAGGAAGAATTGTAGGGCAAACTCATGCCCAGAGCCTCAATAGCCGAAGCCATGGTATTGGCCGTATACATACCGCCACAGGCACCGGGGCCGGGGCAGGATTTTTGTACTACTGCTTTGAAATCTTCCGGCGTGATCTCACCGTTATTTTTCTTGCCTAGCGCTTCAAAGGCAGAAACGATATCGAGCTTTTGGTCCAGATGGCAGCCCGGACTGATGGTGCCACCGTATACCAGAATGGCAGGACGGTTAAGTCGGCTCATCGCCATCATGGCACCGGGCATATTCTTATCACAGCCCACGACGGTAACCACTCCGTCGTACCACTGGGCTGCAACTACGGTTTCAATTGAGTCAGCAATAATGTCGCGCGAGGGAAGTGAGTAACGCATACCGTCCGTTCCCATGGAAATCCCGTCACTGACGCCGATGGTGTGGAAAATAAGCCCCACCAGATCCTGTTCCTTTACGCCGACTTTTACTTTTTCAGCCAGTCCGTTCAGGTGCATGTTGCAGGTATTACCTTCCCAACCGGTACTTACGATACCGATCTGTGCTTTGTCCATGTCTGCTTCCGTCATGCCCGTTCCGTAGAGCATGGCCTGCGCGGCGGGTTGCCCTTCGTCTTGGGTGATCCGCCGACTGTACTTGTTCAAATTCTTCATTGCAAGTTTTAAATTCCAAGTTTCCTGTCTTACACTAACACTAAAATAAGCGGAGCGCTGAGTATTACCCAACCAATTTAGTGTATTGTTACGAGCCGGATACTGCTTTGGTTTGTTTATAAAAATTTGTTAGTCAGTTTGTTAAGTGTGTCTGACTTACGAGTCTTAAATCTACGTCAGACGGGTTTAAACTAAAAAAAAAGCCGTCCTTCGATGGAAGAACGGCTTTTTTGATGTCTTTATATACGTTATCAATACCATCCTTCCGGGTACATCCGAATGACGACGACCACGACTAGAATAATGATGGTATAGATACCTTTAATTGACATCGCTTAGTTGTTAGCTCGGACAAATGTGGGTAAAAAAAATATAAGAATCAAGTTTTGAGTGAGATAATTCTCTTAGTCGCCAGTCGTTAGTCAATAGTCGTCAGTCGAATATCTCACTGGTACAATCAAATGAATTGACCCGGCTTACTGTAAAACGGGGGCTTTGATCCCGGTTACTTCGCTTTGTTGCCCTACATCGAATCACTTATCATTTATCACTTTGACTGACGACTATTGACCCAATTGTCGCCCCATCCTCCTGCAAACACCTTACCCCATCAGCCACAACCAGATTTGGGTGGTGAAAAAGCAGATCAGAAAGCCAAGGACAATGGGCAAAAAAGTAGATACCAGCGTCCATTTGAGGCTATTGGTCTCCTTGTAAATGGTATATATGGTAGTGGAGCAGGGGTTGTGTAATAAACTGAAGAGCATGAGGTTAATGGCCGTCAGTAAAGTCCAACCGCCCTGACGCAGCATGTTTTCCGTGTCTGCCAGGGAATCCAGCTCAAACATCACACCGGCACCATCTCCAATATTGGTCATTCCCGTGACGAGCGCAGTGAGCATTAAAATGGTCGGGATGACGATCTCATTGGCCGGAATGGCAATAATATAGGCCAGCAGGATCACGCCGTTCAATCCGAAAAGTGCCGCAAAGGAATTGGTACCCTGAATAAAGTGTTCGGCTAAACTCACTCCACCGATCTGAATGTTGGCGACCAGCCAGATAACGAGTCCGGCCGGGA
>JAGQXH010000681.1 GCA_020436695.1 Lewinella sp.
TGAGATGATTAAACTGATCGCATATCGGATACAGTTCGATCGTCCGCCCGTGGGAGCGCGTGCTTACCATCAGGGGATAGACTTCTATCCCCAGCTTTTTCACGAGACTGATGAACATCAGATTAAGCTCGCCTGAAGTTGCCGTTTTTCTTTCAAAACAGTCATCGAGTTTGTCGAGCGCTCCCTTGCTGTAGCGTCCGTCCCATTCCATAGTATTGGTGAGGAAATTATAGACGATCCTTACTTTTTCGTCCGGATCCGTCGCCCCTTCCAGTCGGGAAGATACGGCCTCAAAAAGGTCCTTGGTGCTCCGGTTCTTATTGATGTGCTCATCGAGCTGGTTCTCCATAATATTCTTGGCCAGTTCGGGCCAGGTACTGAGGAAGGGCTTATAGGCCTGATTGGGCCAGGTGATGCCCTGAAGCTGCAGGCGAACCCGGGAGTAATAATCGTCCATGGTGGTAATAAAGCCTTCTTTTTTCAGCCCCTCCACATCTTTCATCGCATAACGGGTAGTATAGATCTTGGCCCTGGTCTGGCCCGATCCGCTGCCCGCACCACTGCTGCCCACCGTCATGGTCTGCTCGTGTGTGTTGGTCTCATGGATATCGGTATTACGCCCCTGGGTGAGGGCAATGTAGTCGAACCATTCCGGTACCGCCAGCCGGTATTCGCTCCAGGCGGTGGGAATATCTTCCTGAAAATACCATTCCGGTAATTGGGTAAAGAATTCCGATTCCTTGGAATAGCGATATTCCATGATCGCACCTTCGGTCAGATTAGAGGCGGAGAATTTCATCAGCGACCAATTATCGCTGACTTTTTCTTCAAAGATCTCGGAATTTTTAAGAGAATACTTTTCTCCATCCGGTGTGAATACCTGGACCTGCAGACCGCGGATCTTTTCACTGGAATGAACGGGAATGGCCACGTCCCCCTGATCAAAGCCGGCTCGCTTCAAGATCTTGATCCGTTTGTGCTGACTGAAGTCGTAGCGGATATCGCCTTTAGTGAGGTTGAATTGCACGTCTCCGAAATTGCAAAGTACCAGTGCGGCGGCGGAAGTGTCAGGTTCATAGACCGTCATGGCGAGTTCGTCATCATCAATTTTACCCCATTTTATGGGATCGCTCTGAGCTGTTAGATTGGAAAGCAGGCATGTAGCCAATAGCAAAGAGAGGCTTACCATAGAGTAGATGCGCATAGATGTAAGGTTTAGATTAATAAAATAAATACTATTTTTTCTTCAATACTATAGATGCATTAGAGAGCCGAATGTGTTGATCGAACAATCTTTTTAATTGTGGATAATCAGTCGGAGAAATTAGATCATTATTGACCTGAAGTATTACACTCAGTTCAATGGTATTGCTACTTTGGGTATATTCATAGATGAATTGGGCCTGATCATTCGGCAAAATGACATTAGTGCTTTCGGGTACTCTGACCACTTCGAATGTAGGGGGCAAGTGTATAGTAATATCCCATTTTTCTTCAAATGGATACGGAAAATCGACCGGAAAGTTCCGACTTTCCTTTTTGAAGGGATTCTCAGAAAAATTGGAGTAGATAAGGAATGGCAAAAATAAGAAATCTTCGGTCGAATTCTCACTTTTGGGAATACGGAATTGCACCCGGCCGGTAAGGTCGGTATTTAGATCGCCTATGTTCCGGTAATCGATAGCCCCGACCTGTACATCGGGATAGCGTTGCTGCAGGCGCGGCACCCAATACTCACCGCCGGGATGCTCCTCTAATAGCTGGCGTTCGTACCAGGCTGAATAACTGTTGTAAGTCACCTCCATTTCTCCGCTGATACTACCATCTTGCTCGATATATAGCTGAGCGGAATAAACATCCCGGCAGGGAGGGACCAGCAAATTGATCCACTGCGGCCAGTCGCGATTAAGCACCCAGGCTTTTTTATTGAGTGTATTAATGCTGGGCATGCCCGGCGGACGGAGTGGGTCCGTGGCATCCAACAGCCAGGTCTTTCCACTGATGCTTACCAGCACCATCACGTAATTAAATTGGCTGAGCATGGGATATTGTGTCTGCATCCGACCATGATCCCGCGTAGAGAGCAGTACCGGTTGGGCCCGGATATCGTGGGCATTGAGCAGGGCCAGTAGCATGAAATTCAGTTCGGCGGCACTGGCTTTTCCGGTTTTGAAGGCCTCATACAGATTGCGGTCGGCCTGGATGCCGTTGAGGCCGTTCCATTGTACCCGGCGGAGCAGAAACCAGTACATAGACCGCATTTTATCCTCCTGATTCCCGGCAAGATCTTCTTCTTCAGCAAGTGCACGGTCCAGCTTCCGGTAAGCGTTTTTCAACAGAAAACGCCGGCCGAAGAGCGGACTTTCCATCAGGTCTTCGGCAGTTTGTTGCCAGGAAGTGAGAAAAGGCTTTTTACTGCCGTCATGGCGGGTGGTTTCGCTGAGCTGCAATTCCAGCCGAAGCCGGTAATCGTTGATGTTGGTCATGAAGGCCTCGGCTCGCAGGGCCGGAGCATTTTCCAGCCGATAGCTTTCATCGGTAAAGGAGAAGCGCGTATCGCCCCTGGCCAGTACGGTCTGCTCTTTATCCTGTTGTACCAGATCCATGTATTCTTCTCCCTCGATCTGGGTTATGAAAGATAAATACGAGGAATTGTGTAAGTCAAGCTGACTGAACCTGACCGGAATGTCGTGTTGAAAATACCAGGTTCTCGGGTGCAGCAGATCTTTGGAAATGATCGTATAGCGGTACTCAATAACTACTCCCTCGCTTAACTGTGGGAAAGTGAAGTTGACGGAACTCCAGTAATTGTCCTTTTTTTCAACAAAGATCTCCCGCCGGCTCAGAGGATGGACCTGACCGTCGGGCGTAATGGTATGGGCGGCAATATCGAGCACGCGCTCATTTTCGTCGAAATGATAAAAGGGGATGCGTACGCGAGCCTGAGAATCAAATGCATGTTTGTGTAATAGTTTTACTCGACGATATACGGTCAGCTGGTAATCATAATTTTCTTCGCTGTTGCGGAAATAGAAAGTAGCCTGCTCTCCCAGGATGACAGCCTCTGCCTGTGGATCTGCCGGAAATTCATCCATCATCAGATCTTCAACAGGAACGTCTCCCCATAACAGCTCATCCGTCTGTGCCTGGATATTTTGCAATATCAACAACCCTAAAAGTACTAGATAAAAAGCTCGCATAAGATAGCGGTGTTACCGGGTATTTAGCCCTAAAATCCCTATAGCGAAGGTATAACGTATAAGTTGCTTATATTTGCCGTCTGTTTTCGGTTTTTAAGCAAGTGCCCGGTAATTATCCGGTTTCCGACTGGTGGTTTGAATGGTTTTTGAGGGGCAAAATGAAAGTGGAAATAACTCATCACAGTTTCACCAGTCACTCCAAAATTACCTACGCACTGCTAAAATACTTTTCAGAATAAACTTTTACAATCATTGATCGCATGGAAGCGTGGCAGGAAGATTTCGAATGGTTGCAAATACGTCACAGGATAAAAGACCGCTTTGGAAAAGATACGCTCCCTGATCTGAACGCCATCCTCTTTTTGATCGGCATTCAGGAACTGGGCCGCTGGCAGGATGCCTTTACCAAGGAAGAAAAGCAGGATCTGATGCATATTGCCGCCTGTCGCTTGCTCAGTTACGAAGGCTATTATGAGTTTGTCGGCCGGGATGCCGACGGTTGGCCGCACTGGCGTAGTGTAAGGCCGTTTTCCACAAAGGGACTTAAAGCACAGGAGAAAATATTAAAGGAAAATATCATTCGCTATTTTTACGAACTCGAAGAAGAATAAAATAACACTAAACAGGTATTTTATGAGACATTATGGGCTTGGCATAGCCTTGCTTATGCTACTGGGGCTTTCGGCCTGCCAAAAGGACGAATATACGCACGCTGAGATCATTACGGATTACGGCAACATTGAAGTTATTCTCTACAACAAAACACCGAAGCACCGCGATAACTTCATCAAGTTAGCGAACGAAGGATACTATGATGATCTGTTATTTCATCGGGTTGTGAACGGCTTTATGATCCAGGGAGGCGACCCCGATTCGCGCGATGCTGCTCCGGGTGCAGTACTTGGCCGGGGAGGCCCGGGGTACAAGATCGATGCTGAGATCGGAGCTCCGCATTTTCGTGGAGCATTGGCAGCGGCCAGAGACGGCAATCCGCTGAAACAATCTTCCGGTTCACAGTTTTATATCGTGCAAGGACAGCCGCTGAAACCGGAGGCCCTGGCACAGATGGAAGCCCAAAAGGGGATCAAGTATACGGATGCTCAGCGTCAGGTGTATCTCGAAGATGGTGGTTCGCCTTTTCTAGATGGTGATTACACCGTTTTTGGAGAAGTGGTCAGTGGAATGGAGGTAGTAGAACAGATTGCCGCCATGGAAACCGATCCCAATAATCGTCCAACGCAGGATGTCAGGATGAAAGTACGCATTCTCGATTAGTGACGGAGCAAACAAGTTGACCCAACAGACAATAAATGAAAAATAACAATCCTTCCGGAATGGCCGGTGGTTCCAATTATCTTTGGGGACTGTCGCTGCTGATCCTTTTACTGGGAAGCTGTGCCCGACCTATCGCTAAATTTTCGTATCAGGGAGTGGCCAACGCTCCGGCTCGCATACAATTTGAAAATGAATCGGAGAAGGC